>JACRGQ010000076.1 GCA_016217735.1 Nitrospinota bacterium | reverse complement strand
GGCGGGCGTGGAGATGGTGATGCCGGGCGACAACGTGACGATGATAGTCGAGCTCATTCACCCCATAGCGATGGAAAAGGAACTCCGGTTCGCCATCCGCGAAGGGGGCCGCACCGTGGGCGCGGGCGTCGTCGTCGAGATATTGGAGTAACGCGATGACAACCGCAGCGGGACAGAAAATACGGATACGGCTCAAAGGTTACGACCACCGCGTGCTCGACAAGGCCGTGCGGGAGATCGTGACCACCGCGCGCAATACCGGCGCGCGCGTTGTGGGGCCGATTCCGTTGCCGACGGATATCAACAAGTGGACCGTGAACGTTTCGCCGCACGTGGACAAAAAAGCCCGCGAGCAGTTTGAAATCCGGACCCACAAAAGGATCATAGACATATTGAGCCCTTCAACCGCAACCGTTGACGCGCTGATGGAGTTGGATCTCTCCTCCGGCGTCGACATTGAGATAAAGTTGTAAGCCATGTTGGGATTAATTGGAAGAAAAGTGGGAATGACCACGGTGTTTGACGGCGCCGGGAACCGGGTGCCCGTCACCGTGTTGCAGATGGGCGAATGCCGGACTGTGCAAGTGAAGACCGTGGCGGTGGACGGCTACAACGCCGTCCAGCTCGGGTTTGAAGAAATCACGAAGAAGGACATCAAAAAGACCCCGAAGACGGCAATGGGCCACTTCAAGAAGGCCGACCTGAAGCCGATGCGGGTGCTGCGCGAATTCCGCCTGGATGACGTGGCAAGCTACAATCCCGGCAAGAAAGTCACCGTGGAAGTGTTCGAGGATGGCGAGATCGTCGACATTACCGGAACCTCCAAGGGGCGCGGCTTCGCCGGCGTGTTCAAGCGCCACGGGATGCACGGCCAGTCGATGACCCGCGGCACGCACGAAGTGCGCCGGCACGGCGGCTCGATCGGTAACCACACATGGCCGGCGCGCGTCATGAAAGGGCGCCGCATGGCCGGTCACATGGGCGCCGAAACCGTTACCGCCCTCGGCCAGAAGATATTCAGGGTGTTAAAAGAAGACAATCTCCTCCTTGTCAAGGGGGCGGTGCCGGGACCGAACGGCGCGTTGGTTGAGATAAAGAAAAGCCGCAGGAACAGGAAGAAATAGCCATGCCCAAGATAGACGTGCTCGATAAGACCAAAAACGTGGTCGGCAGCATCAGCTTGTCCGACGCGATTTTTGCCGCCGAAGTAAAAGAGCCGGTCGTACACCAGGTGGTGATGGCCCAGCAGAACGCGCGGCGGCGCGGCACCCAGGCCACCAAGCAGTGGGCCGAAGTGTCCGGCGGCGGCAAGAAGCCGTGGAAACAAAAAGGCACGGGCCGGGCCCGCACCGGCTCCATCCGCGCGCCCCACTGGCGCGGCGGCGCGGTGGTGCTGGGACCCCAGCCCCGCAGCTACGAACAGAGCGTAAACAAGAAAATGCGCCGCGTGGCGCTGACGTCCACCCTCACCAGCATCTTCAACGAAGGCCGGCTGGTGGTGGTTGACAGCTTGGCGATGGACGCCATCAAGACCAAGTCGGCCCTTCAGCTTTTGACCGGCCTGGGCAAGGCTTTCCCGATGCTGGTGGTCACCGGCGCCGGATGCGAAAATTTCGCCCGCGGCGTCCGCAATGTGCCGAATGTGAAAACCCTGCCGGTGGAAGGCGTTAATGCGTACGACCTGCTCAACTGCAACACGGTGGTGGTCACCCGCGACGCGGTTGAAGGTATCGAGAAGAGGTTGACAAAATGAGCACGGCAAGCCATTTCGACGTTCTCCGCGCGCCGCTCCTCACGGAACGGGCGACGGATTTGAAGGAAAAGTTCAATCAGGTATGTTTCAGGGTTGATCCCCGCGCCAACAAGAAAGCGGTCAAGGCCGCTGTTGAAAACATCTTCAACGTGAAGGTGACCGACGTCCGGATAATCAACACCCGCCCGAAACCGAAGAGGTTCGGCCGCAGCCTTGGCGTGCGCATGGGCTACAAGAAGGCGATCGTGTCGCTGAAACAGGGCGATAAGATAGAAATCTTCGAAAGGGTAAGCTGATGGGCATCAAGACAGTAAAGCCGACCTCGCCCGGCCGGCGTTTTTACACGGTAAACACGTTCGACGAGATTACCAAGGGCAACGATCCGCAAAAAAGCCTCACCACGGGGAAAAAGCGCACCAGCGGCCGTAACAACAACGGCCACGTCACCGTCCGCTTCCGCGGCGGCGGTCACAAGCGCAAATACCGCGAGATCGACTTCAAGCGGAACAAGGACGGCATCATGGCCACCGTTACCGCGATAGAATACGATCCGAACCGGAGCGCCAACATCGCGCTGCTCACTTACGCCGACGGCGAAAAACGCTATATCCTCTCCCCGAAAGACCTGAAGGCGGGGCAGCTGATTTCATCCGGCGAAACGGCGGACATCGTCGCCGGTTGCGCGTTGCCTATACGGAAAATACCGGTCGGCACCATGATCCACAACCTCGAAATGCGCCCCGGCAAAGGCGGGCAGATCGCCCGCTCCGCCGGCACGTACGCCCAGCTCGTGGCGAAGGAAGGGGCGATGGCCCAGGTGCGGCTCTCCTCCGGCGAAGTCCGGCTGGTGAGCGTCGATTGCCGCGCCACCGTTGGCGTGGTGGGGAACGATAAACACAATGTCATTTCACTCGGCAAGGCGGGCCGCAAGCGCTGGATGGGCCGCATGCCGCACAACCGCGGCGTCACCATGAACCCGGTTGACCATCCGCACGGCGGCGGCGAAGGCCGCACGTCCGGCGGCCGTCACCCGGTGTCTCCGTGGGGCGTGCCGGCCAAGGGTTACAAGACCCGCCGCAACAAGAGTACCGGCAAGATGATCGTCAAGAGGAGGAAGTAACCGTGGCGCGCTCACTGAAAAAAGGCCCCTTTATCGATCCGGGGTTTGAAAAGAAAATCGCCGAAATGAACGCGAAAAAAGAACGGAAGGTGTTCAAAACGTGGTCCCGCCGCAGCACCATCTCGCCCGATTTCGTCGGGCACACCGTGCAGGTGCATAACGGCAAACAGTTCATTCCGGTGTATTTCACCGAAAACATGGTTGGCCACAAGCTGGGCGAATTTGCCCCGACCCGCGCCTACAAAGGGCACTCCGGCGCGAAGAAGACCGCCGTCACCAAGTAATTTCCCGCATACTCGTTTGACCGTCCCTTGCGCCGTCCGGCGCAAGGGATTTTTTTTGCCCTTTTTCGGCTCCCCATCCTTTCGGAAATTGTTGAATGTGAAATTGCGGTTATAATGTAAGCGGAAAAATATGTTATAAACATCCGCTTTGCGGGAGGGGTATGTGAAAAGCGGGCTGTTGATTCCGGTGTTCGCCGCGCTCGCCATTGCCGCCGGGGCGGCTTGGGCCGCCGATGCCGCAAAGGGCAAGGAAGTTTTTGACGGGCCCGCGGCCTGTGGCGAGTGCCACAAAACAACGGGCAAAAAATCGGGCGGCCCGGGACTCGCCGGAACCGCGCGGCGCCACTCCGGCGAGTGGTTGATGCGTTGGCTCAGGGAACCGAAAAAGACCTGGCAGGAAAACGATTCCGAGACCATGGAGATGAAAAAACGGCTGGGGCTGGAAAACGCCGAGCGCCCCGGGATGAAACAGCGGAAAAACCTGTCGGATGAAGAGTTGGCCGACCTGATCGAATACCTGCATACGCTATAAATCCCCGCGCCCGCCTTGCCGGTGCGCGCCCCGTTTTACCGGTTGCGGCCTTGACAATTCCGCCCCTTTTGCTTAATATTTCCACTTAGTTTGTTAGTTAACCAACAACTTTTTGGGGAGGATTTTAGAATGAGATCAATCGTTTTCTCGATGGTGTTCGCGCTTACGCTCGCGGTCGGCGTTTCTTTTGCCGGCGATGCGGGCAAAGGGCAGGCTCTTTTTAACGGCACGGGCAAGTGCAAAGTCTGCCACAAGACCGACGCCACCAAACTGGTCGGCCCGGGCCTTGCCGGCACGACCAAGAACAACGACGACGCGTTCCTGAAAGAATGGATATCCGACTCGCAGGGCACCTGGGCCAAGGGCGGACCGGCCATCGAAGCTATGCAGAAGCGTGTCAACAAAGTTGGCAAGCCGAAGACCGCGATGGTCCCGGGCAAGCTGACGGCGGAAGAAGTCGACGACGTTATCGCGTACCTGCACACACTGTAATTTCCCCGAGCTGTTATAATAGGGGCGCGTTCTTATGGGACGCGCCCTTTTTTTATTTGTGGAGCGGTGGACATGAAGTATTTGGCGATGGCCGTTTTCGCGCTTGTTCTCGCGGCGTGTTCGGCGGGGGAACGGAAGCTGGCGGCGGACTACAAGCCGGACGGCAAGTATATTTTCAATAATGCCGCCAAGGGGGATTGCATTGCCTGCCACCGGGTTACCGCGGAAAAATTTGCCGGGCCGGGGCTGGCCGGGCTCGGCACGCTTCACAGCCGCGCATGGGTGGAAAAGTGGCTTGCCGACCCGCAAAAGGTGTGGGATGAAAACGATGCCGAAACGCGGGAGATGAGAAAACGTCTGGGGGCCGAAACCCGGAAATTTACCGCCATGAAGATTATGCGCCAGATCCAGGATGCCGAACGCGCCGCCCTGACCGACTACCTCATGACGCTGTAGCACCGGCATGGGCCGGATGGCCCATCGACGCTAATACCGGTTTTCTACCACTTGCCGCCGCCCCCGCCGCCGGAGAACCCTCCGCCGCCAAAACTGCCGCCGCCCCCAAACCCGCCGCCTCCGCCGGAGAACCCGCCGCCCCCCATAAACCACGGGGGGGTGGGACCGCCGCCGCGGTAATCTTTGTAGCTCTTCGATACCACATAATCGAACGCCAGGCCCGCCAAGCCGAGCGCCACCGCGATGACGCCGATGAGCAGCAACGATAGTCCGAAGAAAAACGCCACCAGCGCCCCGCCTCCCGCGCCGATGAGTCCGCCGGGCCACCATGCCTTCGAGCGGCCCAGCACCGCCGCCAGCCACGAAATGAGGATAATGCCAAAGGGGAACAGGATGCCGAAAATATCCCAGTAGTTCGTCTTGCCGCGCCCGCTTTTCCGGCCCATCCGTTTGTCGGTGAATATCTCGCCGGCGATGGCCTGTTTTGTCCCTTCCACCGCCGCCTTCAGCCCGCCGTAAAAATCCCCGGTGCGGAAACGGGGGCGGACCATCTCGCGGAATATCGCTCCGGCCTCGGCGTCGGTCACCGCCCCTTCAAGCTGGCGCCCGGCGGCTATCCAGAAATCGTGCGTGTCCAGCGCGACCAGAATCAGAGCGCCGTTGTCGACCCCCTTTTTGCCCACTCCCCACTGATTGCCCGCGTTGGTGGCGTATTCCCACGCCTCCAGTCCGCCGGTGTCTTTCACGATGAGGATGGCTATTTCGGTGCCGGTCTGCTGTTCGTAGGCCCGCAATTCGGCATCCAGCGCATTGCGCTGCGCCGGTTGCAGTATCCCCGCCGCGTCGGTGACAAGCCCCGTGGGGGCGGGAATGGCGGGGAGCGCGGCGAAAGCGGGGACGGCCCAAAGGGCCGCCGCCAGCGCCAGCGTAAGGGGAAACCGCCTCACTTGTTATCGAACGAAACCGCCGGAGGAGCGTCGGCTCCGCTCTTCGCCTCGAAAAGCGTCTTGGCGGTGAAGCCGTACATTCCGGCGATGATGCTGCCGGGGAAAAACCGTATGGTCATGTTGTAGGTTTTCACCGTCTCGTTGTAGCCCTGCCGCGCGAATTGAATGCGGTTTTCGGTGCCGGCCAGCTCGTCGTTGAGGCGCATGAACGCTTCGGTCGCCTTGAGGTTCGGATAGGCTTCCACCGTCACCAGCAGGCGCGAGATCGCGCTGTTGAACTGGTTGGCGGCCGCGATTTTTTCGTTGGGGTTGCCGGCCTTGGCCCAGGCGGAGCGGGCGTCGGTCACGGCGGTGAGGGTGCCCTGCTCGAAGTTGGCCGCTCCCTTCACGGTGGCGACGAGGTTCGGGATGAGATCCATCCGCCGCTGGTACTGAACCTCTATCTGGGCGAACGAGGCCTTGGCGGTCTCGTCCAACTGCACAAGGGAGTTATACGTGTTGATGCCCCACGCGACGAAGAAAAACAGAACGATGCCGACGGCAATAAGGATAATGGTGCTTTTTTTCATGGAACCTATTCTATATAAAAGCCGGCCGGAATGGAACTGATAGGTGCGATAATCGGGTTATGACATTGATTATTTAAAACATTTGTAGCGGA
Organism: Nitrospinota bacterium; assembly: GCA_016217735.1. Classification (NCBI taxonomy): domain Bacteria; kingdom Pseudomonadati; phylum Nitrospinota; species Nitrospinota bacterium. Next base: position 18,386 of record JACRGQ010000076.1, on the reverse strand, counting down.
CCGGCTTGATGCAAGATGCCAGAACCCCTCCTGCGCCTCCCCTTAAAAAGGGGGGGTGTTTTTTCCGGGTTCAACCGGCCTCTTTTCCGTGCTCCAGCATCGGCAGCGTTACGCGGAACACCGCGCCGTGACCCGGCTCCGATTCCACGCTTATCTTGCCGCCGTGCCACTCGACGATCTCCTTGCATATCGCAAGGCCGAGGCCGGTTCCCGCGATAGTCTGGTTTTCGCTCGGCAGATGGTGATATTTTTTGAAAATGACTTCCTGCGCATCGGCGGGGATGCCGGGTCCGGTGTCGCGCACCAGCATCTCCGCGTAATCGCGCGCGCGCTTGCGGGTGATATTCATCTCCAGGGATATGGCGCCGTTCGCGGGGGTGAATTTGACGGCGTTGTCGAGCAGATTCGAGATCACCTGTTCGAAATGCTCCTTGTCACCCAAAAACATCACCGGCCCGTCCGGTATCGCGGAGGTGAAGCGGATCGATTTGTTGGCCGCCATGGTGGCGTATATTTTGGCGAAATAAGCCGCCAATTCGCGCAGGTCCACCGCCTGTTTTTCATACAGGGCGGATCCGGCCTCCACGCGCGATATATCCAGGTAGTTGCGTATCAGGCCGGCCATCCGGAGCGCCTCGTTCTGGATGATCCCGATGAATTCCTTTTGGGTATCGATGGTGACGTTGGGAAACGAGAGCAGCTCGGAGTAGGTGCGGATGGAGGTGAGCGGCGTGCGCAGGTCGTGCGCCACGGTGGAAAGGAACTCGGTCTTGCGGTTGTTGGCTTCGGCCAGCTTTTCATTTACCGTCAGCAACTCGCCGCGCGAAGCCTGCAATTCGTCGATGAGGCGTTTGGTGCGGATATGGCTGCGCACGCGGGCCAGCAGCTCCTCCTGCTGGAAAGGCTTGCTGATGTAGTCGCTGGCGCCGCTGTCCAGCGCCTCCCGCATCCGCCCGGCCTCTTTGCTGGTGGTGATGATAAGCACCGGCACGTTGCGGGTTTTCGGGTTCAGCTTGATGCGGCGGCACAGCTCTATGCCGTCCATGCCCGGCATGAGGACGTCCGAAAGCACCAGATCGGGCTGCACCTTTTCAAGGATGGCCAGCGCCTCTTCACCCGTCGAGGCCAGCAGCGATTCGTAGCCGCTCCCTTCCAGATAAAACGAGGTGAGGCGGAGCACCGTCGGGCTGTCGTCCACCAGCAGTATTTTTCCCGCCTCCTCGCGGCTGGTGCTGTCCAGAATGCTGTGGATGTACTGGGCGATATTCGCCGCCGCCGCGGTTGCGGGCACGAAATCGGCAATCCCCGCGGCAATCGACCGCTCGCGGTCGTCGGGATTCAGTTGCGCCACCAGCGCCAGCATTTTGGGGTTGAAGCCGGGGTGCTTGGTTCGCAACGCCTTCAGTTTGTCGAGCGACTCTTTTTTGTTTTCCACCAGGTTCAGCACGATGTAGTCCGGCGCGTCTTCGACCATCTGCCGCAAATCCCCCACCGTGAAATTTTCGGTGAGTACTTCGTGCCCCAGCTTGGTGAGGTTGTTTTTCAGGTTCAGCATGACGGAGAGCTCCAGCCCCACCAGAGCGATACGCCGCGTGTGAGGGCTGGGGGGTTTGCCGTACTGCGCCTTGAATTCCCTGAGCAGCGCCAGCAGGGCGTCCTCGCCCAGCACCCCTTCGCGCACCAGCAGCTCGCCCACGAACGGCTTTATCGCCTTTTGCAGTTCCACCAGCGAATCGACCTGCCGGGGTTTGAGGAGATTGAGTTTTATCGCGATGTCGCCGAACTTGCTGTCGGTCTTGCGCTGCTGGCCGCGTATCTGGAAAATATCGGCCAACGTGAGGAGGGAGCGTTCAAGCGCCAGCTTGCCCAGCGGGATGGCGATCTTTCTTTGCAGCAGGAGAACCCGGTCCACTTCCTCCGCGGAAAGCACCCCCTTGTGAACAAGGAATTCACCGAATAGCATCTCTTTTGTCTCTCTCCTCCATGAAATTTTAACCTATAATGCAACTAATAATGACGAAAAGTTTAATTGTTTGCGATGCGGCGGTGGTGGGGGCCGGCCCGGCCGGCTATGCCGCCGCGTTAACCGCCGCGGCCGGAGGGCTGAAGACGATCCTTATTGATAAAGGGGACGCGGGGGGGACGTGCCTCAACCGCGGCTGTGTTCCGGCGAAGACCTGGCTGGCCGCCGCGCACATCGTCAAGACGCTGGAGTGGGGAAAAAAGATCGGGCTTCCCGCCGCCGTTCCCGATTACGCCCTGTTGAAAACGCATCAGCGCGAAGTGGTGGGATTGGTGCAAAAAGGGCTTTTAGGGGTGTTCAAAAAAAAAGGGGTGGAGCTGGTGCGCGCCGCCGCCACGTTCGTTTCCCCCACGGAGATGGCGCTGGATACCGGCGCGAAGGTTCAGTTTAAAAATGCGGTGGTCGCCGTCGGCGCCCGCCCGGCGGAAATTTTCGGGACGGGCGAACGGTTTTTTACGTCTGATACCGTTTTTGGGCTGGAGAAGCTTCCCGCATCCATCGCCATTGTCGGCGCGGGGGCCATCGGCATCGAGATGGCGGTTTTCTTCGCGCGGATGGGATGCAAGGTGACGCTGCTGGAGGCGCTGCCGGATATTCTTCCCGCCGCCGACGGCGAGATACGGCAACTGCTCCGGCGCGAATTGAAAAAGCTTGGCGTTGATACCCGCACCGGGGTGAAGATCGCCGAGGCGAAATCCGGCGCCGATTGCTGCCGCATCGCGCTGGAAGACGGCAAGACGATTACGGCGGAGATACTGCTCTCCGCCGCCGGGCGCAAACCGGCCACCGATGCGCTCGGCCTCGACAAGGCGGGGGTGCGGGTGAACATCCGCGGCTTCATCGAGACCGACGGCACAATGGGGACTTCGAAGGAAGGCATCTACGCGGCCGGGGACGTGGCGGGGAAATCGCTGCTGGCCTACACCGCGCACCACGAAGGGGTGGCCGCCGCCCGCAACATCCTGGGGCATGGCGCGCATATCGATCACCGCTTCGTGCCGTACATCGTTTTCGGCGATCCGGAATCAGCCTGGGTGGGGCGGACGGAAGAGCAGCTCAAGCAGACCGGCGCGCACTACAAAGCGGGGCGGTATCATGTGCGGGCGCTGGCCCGCGCGCAGGCATCGGGGGAAATCGCCGGTATCGTGAAAGTGCTGGTCGGCGAAGATAAGAGTATCCTCGGCGTACACATGGCCGCGCCGCACGCCACCGAGACCATCCACGCCGCCGCCGTGGCGATGGCCGCCGGGATGAAGGCCGATGCGCTCTGCGATCTGCCGTTCGGCCACCCCACGTATTCCGAGGCCATCTCCCTCGCCGCCGCCGACGCGCTCGGCATCTCTATTTATTAGATATAGCTGGTAGCGGGCTTGGCGCAGACGCGCCAACGCGGACAAGAGTGTCCGCGCCACCCATGAAATGGCCTTTGTATTGTTTTAGGTGGGACGGACACTCCTGTCCGTCATCGGCCCGCGAGGGCTGATGGAAAATCAGACGGGCATTTCGCCGGAAAAAACGTGGATGGCGGGGCCGGTCATGTAGACGTGGTTGTCCTTCGCGTCCCACTTGATTTTCAGCGTGCCGCCGCGCTGGTGTACGGCGACCGCGCGATCCGTGAGGCCGTTCAAAACCGCCGCGACCGCCGTGGCGCACGCGCCGGTGCCGCAGGCAAGCGTCATTCCCGCGCCCCGTTCCCAGTGGCTGACGGTGATGTTTTTCCTGCCATCAACGCGCGCGAAGTGGACGTTCGTCCGCTTCGGGAACAGCGGGTGGTGTTCCAGCATCGGCCCAACGGTCTCCAGCGCCAGCCCGTCCAGGCTCTTTCTGAAAATCACGATGTGGGGATTCCCCATCGAAACGGCGGTGATGTTAAAGCTCCCCTTGCCGGTGACAAGCTTCTGGTTAACAATGCGGCCCGCTGTCTTCATCGGGATGTCGGCCGCTTCCAATATCGGCGCGCCCATATCGACCGTCACCAGTTTTCCCGCGAGCGACGTCTGGATGGTGCCGGCGAGAGTCTCTATCCGCAGCTCCTTCTTGGCGGTGATGCCGCGGTCGATCAGGAAGCGATGGAAACAGCGGACGCCGTTGCCGCACATTTCCGCCACCGAGCCGTCGTTGTTATACAGCTCCATCTTGAAGTCGTGCGTCCTGCTCTTTTTCACGATCATGAGCTGATCGCACCCCACGCCGTACTGCCGGTGGGCAAGGGCCTTGACCTGCGCGTTATTGAGCTTGAGCTTGTTGTCGCGGTCATCGATGAGGACAAAGTCGTTCCCCAGCCCTTGATACTTGCCGAACTTCACGTTCTTTATCATCGGCCTATTCCGCGAAGCGCTCGCCGCGCACCAAATCGTCCCACGTTTCGCGGTCGCGCACCACATAATATTTGCCCCCCTTCACCAGCACCTCGGCGGCGCGGCGGCGGGAATTGTAGTTGCTGCTCATGGTGAAGCCGTACGCCCCGGCGCTCATCACGGCCATCAGTTCCCCCTTCTTGAATTCGGGGAGGATGCGGTCCTTCGCGAGGAAATCGCCGGTCTCGCAGATGGGGCCGACGACGTCGACTTCCGACTTGGGACGCTTGGCCGCCTCTTCCAGCACCGGCTGGATGGCCTGGTGCGCCTGATAGAGCGTGGGGCGGACGAGATCGTTCATTCCCGCGTCGACGATATAAAAACCCTTGGCTTCGGTCCGCTTGGTGTACAGTACCTGCGTGACCAGCACTCCGGCGTTGCCGACGATGAGACGGCCCGGTTCGAAGACGATGGTGCAGTTGTGCTTCTTCAGCATCGGCACGATCTCCTTGGCCAGTTCCACCGGCGCGGGGGGTGATTCATCCTTGTAGGGGATGCCGAGGCCGCCGCCGATATCGATGTACTTTATCTTTATTCCCGCCGCGCTGAGCTGATCCACAAAGGCCAGCAGCTTTTCCACCGCGTCGACGAACGGCGTCACCTGCGTGATCTGGCTGCCGATGTGCTGATGGATGCCGATGACCTCGATATTCTTGAGCCCCGCCGCCAGCTTGTACTCTTCCAGCGCCTTTTCGATGGCGATGCCGAACTTGTTCTTTTTCAGGCCGGTGCTGATGTAAGGGTGGGTCATCGGATCGACGTCCGGGTTCACCCGCAGCGCCACGCCCGCCTTCCTGCCCATGCGCCCCGCCACGGTATCGAGGGCGAAAAGCTCCTGCGTGCTTTCAACGTTGAACATGAGGACGTTGCTGTTGAGCGCGTATTCGATTTCCTCTTCGGTCTTGCCGACGCCGGCGTACACTATCTTGCGCGGGTCGCATCCGGCCTTGAGGGCGCGGTACAGCTCGCCGCCCGATACGATGTCGCATCCCGCGCCGGCCTTCACCAGTTCGCGCAGCAGGCCGAGGTTGCTGTTGGCCTTCACGGCGAAGCAGACGAGGTGGTCGACGTCCGCGAAGGCATCGTCAAACACCTTGTAGTGGCGCATCAGCGTTTCGTTGCTGTAGCAGTAAAACGGGGTGCCGATTTCGGCGGCTATCTTTGCAAGCGGCACGTCCTCGCAGAACATCTTGCCGTTCTTGTAGTGGAAATGATGCACGCGTTCCTCCTGGTTATTAAAAATGAGGGGCCATTTTACACCATTTTGCTCCGCAAAGCCGGTTGCAAACGGCGGTACTACCGCCTACAATCGGAATTGTCTGAAATACGGGGAAAAACAGGGTTCATGACCGTCACGGGGATATGGCCCGCCGCGCCGCAATAAACCCGGAGATTATGAGGAGGCATTATGACGATGAGGTTTATGTCGCTGGAAGACATGGAGCAGTACCTTGCGCCGTGCGTGCAGACCAAGGGAACGGTGAAGGTGATCGACCGGGCGAAACTGCGCGGCGAAGCCATCGACCGCCTCGCGTACAACGCCGTGTTTCACGAAAGCCAGGAACAGCGCGGCGCCACCCGCGCGCTGATAAAAGAGATCGCGCTGGCCGCCGGCGCGGTGCCCGCCTCCATACAGGGGCTGTACGAAGCGATGGGCCGCGGCGAGGTGAAAGGCTTCACCGTGCCGGCCGTCAACATCCGCGGCATGACCTACGACGTGGCGCGCGCCCTCATCCGCGCCGCGCTAAAGAACAACGCCCCCTCCTTCATCTTTGAAATCGCCAAATCCGAAATGGGCTACACCCTGCAGGAACCGGCCGAATACGCCGCCGTGCTCCTCGCCGCCGCCATCAAGGAAGGGTACGAAGGCCCCGTCTGCATACAGGGGGACCACTTCCAGTTCAACGCCAAAAACTTCAAGGCCGACCCGGTCAAGGAAGCGGACGGCATACGGAAGCTCATCAAAAAAGCGGTCGCCGCCGGCTTCTACAACATCGATATCGACAGCTCCACGCTGGTGGAGATGGAGTACGCCACGCTGGACGAGCAGCAGCGCCACAACTACGAGCAGGCCGCCGCCATGACCGCCTACATCCGCGAGGTCGAGCCCAAAGGGGTCACCGTTTCCGTCGGCGGCGAGATCGGCGAAGTGGGAGGCCACAACAGCACGGTGGAGGAGCTCCGCGCCTACATGGACGGCTACAACCGCGTGCTGAAAAAGGGAATCAAGGGGATTTCCAAAATATCGGTGCAGACCGGCACCTCGCACGGCGGCGTGGTGCTGCCGGACGGCTCCATCGCCAAGGTGAAGCTGGATTTCGACACGCTGGAAAAAATCAGCAAGGCGGCCCGCGCCGAGTACGGCATGTCGGGCGCGGTTCAGCACGGCGCTTCCACCCTGCCGGACGACGCGTTCGACCACTTCCCCAAATGCACCGCCGCCGAAGTGCATCTTGCCACCGGTTTCCAGAACATGACCTTCGACCACCCGCAGTTTCCCGCCGGCCTCAAAAAGAAGATGGCGGATTGGCTGCACAAGGAATGCGCCGGCGAAAAGAAGGCGGGCGAGACGGAAGAACAGTTCATCTACAAAACCCGCAAAAAGGGGTACGGCCCGCTGAAGAAGGATTTGTGGACCATGGCGGAGGGGCCGCGCAACGCCATCGCCAAATCATTAGAGGAGAAGTTCGATTTCCTCTTCAAGAAATTGAGCGTGGTGAACACCAAGCCGTATGTGGACAAATATGTGAAGCTGACGCCGGTGAAGCCGGACATCCAGGCGGAAATCGCCGCCGCGGCCGACAGCAAGAAGCCGGTGGAAAAGGACGATAACCCCCGCGCCGATTGAGCACGGGGGTGCTTTGACAATATGATTGGCAGGTACACAATTAAGGAGCCGCGGAACGATATTTCAATCCGCGGCGGAAATAGCCTGTAGGCCACATTGTGTACATCGGCCCATCGGGCCGAATTAACGTTTATTATACGGAGGAACCTGAATGGCCAGCGAACACTCGTTCGACATCGTATCCAAGGTGAGCATACCCGAAGTGGTGAACGCCATCGACCAGTCGATGCGCGAGATCAAAAACCGCTACGACTTCAAGGGATCCATCAGCAGCATCGAGCTGAAGGAGAAGGACAACAAGATCATCCTCACCGCGGACGACACCATGCGGATGAAGAGCGTGGTGGACATCCTGCAAGGGAAGCTGGTGAAGCGGAACGTGCCGCTGAAAAATCTCGTCTACGGCAAAGTGGAGAACGCCGCCGGCGGAACCGCGCGGCAGGATATCACCCTGCAGCAGGGGCTTACCCCGGAAAAAGCGAAAGAGATCGTCAAGATGATCAAAGACACCAAGATGAAGGTGCAGGCGCAGATACGCGAAGGGGAAGTGCGCGTCACCGGCAAGGCGATAGACGACCTCCAGACCGCCATCCAAGCCCTCAAGCAGAAGGATTTTGGCGTGGATCTCCAGTACCTCAATTACCGCTGATCCCCGTGCGCCCGCGCGGCGTTATTCGCTGAATATTATGTCGTCGGCGGAGGGGGCGCCGTCCGGCCCCAGCGAAGAGAGGCTGAACTGATCCCCCCCCAACTGGTAGACGTAGTCGTGTTTCCACGGATCTTTCAGCGAATCATCGCTGATGATGCCGCTCCGGATAAGCTCCAGCATGCTGCTGGGCATTTGTCCGGTGCGCAGGTGATATATCTTGATGGCCTTGTGGAGGGCGGCAAGCTCGCTCCCCGCCCGCGCTCCGGCGATGGCGCCGCCCAAGGCGCGCCAGTTCGCCATCTGCAGCGGGTGCCAGTAGGTGGCGCGGTGGAAGATGCCGAATGCCAGCAGCAGCAGGGCAAAGGCGATGGCGATGTACCCGCCGGTGGCGGATTGCGCCTGCGGCTTTTCGAACGCAAGCACCTCGTTCGACGTCATTTCCACGACCACCTTTTTGTTCAGCGCCGAAAGAACCGCGTTTGACGCGTCGTAGCTCGAAAGATCCGCCATGTTCAATATCTGCTTAAGCTGGCGGGGACGGGTCATCACGGAAAGGATTTTCACCTCGTGGTCGTTTATCTCCACCCCGCGCGCGGAGAGGATGGCGAATTCCATCGTGTCGCGGAAATCGGGCGGCTCGTTCTCGTTCTTCGCGGCGCGCTTGGCCCGCATCTCCTCCTCGCTCAGGATTGACCGGCGGAGGAATTTATCCGGCTTCGGCAGCTGCTTTTCGATCATGCCGAATTCGTCCGCGATGCGGCATCCTTCCATCAGCAGGAAGTCGACGTCCATCGGATTGATGAGCTTGTCGGGGTACTCCACGCTTTTCATGGCGGTGAAGACGTATGTGCCGCGTTTGTAGCGCAAGAGGTCGAATAGCGTATCGGTGACTTGCCGCCGCAACGCCGCGGACGCGGATTCGGGCGGAATCACGTTCGCCAGCGAAGACCAGAAATGTTCCGGCGTATCGGCATACTGCTCCAGCGATTTCCAGGCTTCCGGCGTGACGAGGCGGGCCGTGCCGAGCATGTCGCGCAGCCGGGTGAACCATCCGTTGTCGCCGTATTGGGCGTACACCACGTTTCCCCCCTGGAATGAAACCAGGATGGCGCGGTTTTCCCCTTTTACCTCCAGCAGGCCGGTCTTTGTTTCCGCCTTGATGATCGGGAGGATGTTGGTGATGCTGAAATCCTTTAAATTTCCCTGCATCTCATTTCCTCCGCATCGAAAGCGGCACGGCCACCATGTAATACACGGCCATCGATCCCAGCAGGCAGCCATATGCCAGGCCGGGCGCGGGGCGGTATCCGGCCGCCAACAAGGCGCCCCACCCGAGAAGGGCCGCCCAGAATCCGGCGGAAAAGACCAGCAAAACGGCTCCCGCCAAATACGATCCGTACCAAACGCTGCCGAAGCCCGGCATGACGAGGTTGAGCATATTCGCCGTTTCCCGGCGGCTGGCCTGATAATTCAATATCTGGCGGGTCTTATTATCTTTCAGCCCGAAAATGCCGCTCTTTTTGGGGGAACTCATCGCCACGCACTGGTTGCATTTCACCACCCCTTTGACGGCCTTGGAGAACATCGGCATGAAGGTGGCGCCGCACGATGGGCAGATGATATGGACGCCGTACATTCCCCAGAGCGCGATGGCGGCGGCGAAAGCGATTATATATCCGCCCGCCAACATGAAGTGCCGCTGACGGTCCATATCCCAGAGGAAAAAGGCGGAGGCCTTTTGGGCCAGCCCGGCCGCTGTTTCGTCCACCGCGGCTTCCACGGACGCCGGAAATTCCGTAAGCCCCAGCCTCACGCTCATCACCTTCGGGGCGAATTTGTTATCTTTGGCGGCGATCATCGCGTTGGCGCGCTGGCCGTCCAGCCGCGCGACAACATCCAACTCGGCGTTTGATTCCGCCGTGCGAAACTGCTCCAGGTAGGCGGCGCCGAGGTTGTAGTGTCCCTCGAAGGAAGAGGGGGCGAGTCCCAGCGCGTTTTTGTACATGATCTCGGCGTCGCGGAATTCGCCGCGGTTGAAGTTCAGGTTTCCCATCTCCACCAGCGCCGCGATGTTTTTGGGGTCGATCTGGATGGCGCGTTTGAGGTAGCCGTCCGCCACGTCGTAGCGCGCCAGGCGGCGGTTCATCGCCCCCAGCATGAACAACAGGCGGGTGTCGTCCGGGTGTTTGGCCAAGGCGGCGTCCAATTCTTTGATGTCGTCCGGCTCGAAGCCGCCGGTGATGAAACGGCTGGCCGCGCCCGCGTCGCGCGCGGCCAGCAAGGCGATCCCTTTCCCCGCCTTCGCGCCGATCAGCGGCAATGCCGCGAAAAAAACGAGGAACGCCACCAGCACGGCCCGTCCCCGCCAGTTCAGATAGCCCGCCAGCAGCAACGGCAGCGCCAGCGCCGCCGCGAACCAGCCAAGCCCCGCCGCCAGCGCCGCCAGCAGTATCGCCAGCGCGGCCGCGGCGGCCTTGGCGGCGGCCTCCAGCGGGAATAGGCGCCGGATATCCTGCACCAGCGGATGGCGGAACGCCGCGGCGGCAGCGGCGGCATATGCGGCAAAGGCCATGATTACGGAAAACACCGCCAGCGCGGTCAGGTTATAGCCGAGGGCGCGCTTGGCCAGCGGATCGGCGAAGTATGCCTTGGCGGCGGCCTGCAACGGGTTTGACCAGCCGCTGAAATCGGCGGCCTCGCGGTCGAAATTGCGCTTTGCGAGAAATATCCATGCGCGGGCATAATCCGGCGAAATATCCGTCGCCATCCGCGCGGCAACCGCCGCTTCGGCCGGCTTGCCCTCGCGCGCCAGGGTGTACGAGCGGGCGAGGAAATAGTCCGAAACAAAATAGAGGTTCTGGGCCGACAGCCGCCCCTTCCAGTCGCGCAGCGCCGCCAGCTTCTGTTCGGCATCGGGCCCGTTGCCGGCGGTGACCGCCGCGTCCAGTTGACGCACCGTTTCGGCCAGTTCGGGCAGGGCGGCGAACCCCCCTTCCGTCACCGTGGCCACCGGCACCTGTCCGGCGGCGAACGCGGCGGCATGGAATGTCCCCACCGCAGCCAAAAGAAGAATCAGCCGCCGCATATGTCAGTCCTCGAAAAGCTGGTCAAGCTTTTCCTGCAAGGAGACGTTGTACTCTTCACCCAGCGGTTCGGTATCGTCTTTTGTCTTCATCGCCTGCTGGCGTTCCGCCACGTCCAGCAGCTTTGCCACTTTCTCGCCCAATTCCTTGAGGTAGAGCGCCACCATCCCGGCGGTGGTTTTTTCGTCGAACAGCACGACCAGCATGGAGCGGCGGCCCACCAGCGTGACGTTGATTTGTCCCTTGTCCCCCTTGTGCGACATCGTATTGAACTCGGACTCGCCCAGCACTTTGGCCAGCTCGCGCGTGGCGGAGAAACTGCCGGCCACGAGGGCGGAGAGCGCTTCGGGATTGACGCCGGCGGTATCCCCCGTCTGGGTCACCGCGTGCCCTTCCTTGTCGATGAAGTAAATGCTTTTAGCCTTCGACAAACGGAGGAAGTCTTTGAGCAGCGCGTCGATCTGATCGACGGTTTCCTTGTAGAAAACCAGCCGCCGGGACCTTAAATTCTCATCGGTGGTCATTACTGTAGTTTATCCTCAAACATTTCAATTTTCGCATCTTTTCTCAGGGCTGCGTAGAGGTCGTCCAGCATCTTTTTCTTTTTCTTGTTTTTGAGTATTTGAACGATCCGCTCCTGGTGCTTTTCCAGGCCGCCGGGAAACGCCTGCTGGTGCGAATCGTGGTAGGCCGCGGCTTCGGCGGGGGCCACGGCCAGTTCGGCGGCCACATCGCCGTATTTGCCCTTGAGCATCATGGTGATGATGATGTTTTTCACCGCTTCGTTTTTCACCGCGTCCATCGTGAGGTGGCGCGCGTCGAGCCATTGGTTGAATTTTTCCATCGAACCGAACTTCCGCGCGAACGACACCACCTGTCCCTCGATCTGTTTTTTATCGATGGCCATGGCGTTTTTCTTGGCCTCCTGCATCAGCAGCATCTGGTTGATAAGGCCGTTGAGCTGGGCCATATCCTCTTCGCGCGAAAACCGCTTGAAATCCTCCACCTCGCCGGGGGCGGCAAGGCGGTACTGCGTCTGGCAGTAATTCACAAAATAATTGCGCGTCACCTTGCCGCCGTTCACCAGCGCCACCACCACTTCTTCCTTTTTGGGGGCCGCGGCGGCGGCCGCGGGCGGCGCCGAGGAGCCTGAAATTTCGCTCCCCTTGGAGTTGATGTGGTCGAGCACCAGCTTGGCCGCGACTTTGAGCGTTTGCATCACCCCGTCGCCGCGGGCGGCCACCGCCTCGGTGGTGACGGCCTTTGTCCAATTGATGCGTTCTTCCAGCCAGGGTATCTCCGCCGCGTCCGGCAAATCCCGCTTGTTCCACTGGATGACCAACGGGAAACTTTTCATGTCGATGCCGTACTCTTTGAGGCTCGTCTCGAGATCTTTGAGCGCCTCGATATTTTCATCCAGTTTTTTCTTTTGCGAGTCGGCCACGAACACCACCCCGTCGGCCCCCTGCAGCACCAGTTTGCGGGTGCTGGCGTAGTAGACCTGCCCCGGCACGGTATAGAGCTGGAACTTGGTGTTCATCCCCTTCACCTGCCCCAGGTCGAGCGGCAGGAAATCGAAAAAGAGCGTGCGGTCCCCTTCCGTGGCGATGGCGATAAGGTCCCCCTTGCTTTCTTTGGGGGCTTTTTGGTGAATCACCTGGAGGTTGGTGGTTTTGCCGCTCATGCCGGGACCGTAAAAGACGATCTTGCAGCTTATTTCCCGGCGGGCAAAGTTAATCTGAACCACAAGGGGATTCTACCCCAAGTTGGCGTGTTTTTTTATCTCGTTTGCGGCCTGGAATATTTCCGCGTTAATGGCCGCCACTTCGGTTCCCCCGGCCAGCGCCGCCACGAAGAGGCCGCGCCCCAAATCGCAGACAACCAGCGAACCGTTCCGGGAGGCCATCTGGTAGCGGTTTGCGCGGTTAAATTTGAAATCTTCCACGCCGTTCGCCACCGCCAGATGGACGGACGAAACGAGCGCCGCCATCTCGTGCGCGTTGAACCGCGCCCCCAGCGCCGATTCCACCACAATGCCGTCATGCCCGCAGATGAGCGACCCCTCCACCCCTTCGGTACGGTTGAATTTTTCGAGGATCGCCTTGAGCTGGCTCATTCGGCCAGCGCCTCCACATACCGGCTGACGCGCGCTTCCACCGCCTTGAGGTCGGCCTCGGGGTCGAGCTCCAGCGCCAGCAGGCCGTAAAACACGTTTATGATAACGATGTTGCCGCCGGGGGTGAGCAATGTCCCGCGCTGGAACGTTCCCAGCCCCGACTTCCACATGCAAAGCCGCGACGCCGCGAAGATGTTTGACACGTTCGTGGCGAGGTTCGGGAGACCGGCGGAATCCCCTTTCTGCACGCTTTTGATCTCCACGCCCGCGTGGTCGATCAGGTGGATGCCCCGCACACCCTCAAGGCGGGCGAAGATGGAGAACCGGGTAATGAGATTTTCGTATTCCCCCTCGCTTCCCCCCTGAAGCCCCTCGATGCTCTCCTTGACCATCGCCTCTTGGCCGAACTCTTCGGCGTCCGCCGCGGCGGCGGCCTCCTTCGCGTCCGGGGCGGAAGCGGGCTTTGCCGGGGTCTTCATTTTTTGAACCGCCGCTTTCAGTTCCAGCGCGCGGGGATCGGCCGGGCTCATTTTCAATATGGCGGCCAGCTTTTCATCGGCGCGGCCCCATGCCCGCCCCTTATAGTAGATGCGGGCCGACAGGAGGTTCGCCATATAGTGGCGCGGGTTCGCCTTGAGCAGCTTCTCAAAGCTGACGAGAGCGGCCTTGAGCTGCTCCGGTTTTTTCGTCTGGTTGAAGCAGTCGATCCGCACCTCGCCGTAGATGAACAGCAGATCCATCGAATCGGGAAACGCCTGCAACCCCTTGGCGCAGTCCTCCAGCGCCCCCTTCAGGTCGGTTTCTTTGCGCCGCCCCCTGATGCTCGCCACCCATTCCGCCGGGCTGGCCGGCGTTTTCCCATCAGCCATGCGTCTCCTTACATATCCGCAGGAACCATTTGCCAAACGATAACGTATAGAACTATATTTAACTAAGTCTATTGGTATTGGCAGGGGGGAGTCAAACTGTGTCCGTTGAATTGGAATTGACCCGCATAGGGCGTTACCAGGTTCTTGAGAAACTGGGACAGGGCGCCATGGGGGTGGTCTATTTGGGGCTGGACGAAATGATCGACCGCAAGGTCGCCATCAAAATGCTCCGGCTGGACAAGATAAAATCCGACGCCGAGCGTAAAAAGGCCTATGACCTGATTTTCCAGGAGGCCCGCATCATCGGCAAGCTCGCCCACAGCCACATCACCGCCATCTACGACATGGGGGTGCAGGACACCAGCCCCTATCTGGTGATGGAATTTGTGGAAGGGGAAAACATCGCCACCGCCATCAAAATGCAAACGCCGATGAGCATAGCCGAAAAGCTCAAGCTGGTGGCGATGGCGGCGCGCGCGCTGCACTATGCCCACCAGCGCGGCATCCTGCACCGCGACATAAAACCGGCCAACATCATGATCCTGCCCAATCACGCGCCGAAGATCATGGATTTCGGCATTTCCCGCATGAAAGACGCCGCCGCCGAAGCCTGGGGCTGCGGCGCCGGGGAAGAAGAGGGAGTGATTCTCGGCACGCCCAACTATATGTCGCCGGAGCAGATACGCGGCAAGGAGCTGGATCAGCGCAGCGATCTCTTCTCGCTGGCCATCCTCACATACGAATGGCTTGGCGGCCGCAAGCCGTTCATCGGGCCGGATCTCAAGGATCTGCTGAAATCGATTTTGAAGGGGACGCCCGATCCGCTCGCGAAACTCGTCAGCGGCGCCGACAACGACCTGGATGCCATCATCTACAAGGCGCTGGAAAAAGAGCGGGAAAACCGCTTCCGCACCACCGAGGAGTTTTCCGAGGCCATCGAGCTTTATCTGAACAAGCAGGAGATGAGGTCCGCCACACAGTCAACCGTCATCTTCCCCTACGACAAGAAAAAGGTGGTGGAACAGCTCCGGAAAAACTACTTTTTTTTCGCCGACTTTTCCGATGAGGAACTTTTTTCCATCTTCAAGATGAGCGGCAAGGAACGCTACAACACGGGCGAAGCGGTCATCCAGGAAGGAACCTCCGGCACGAAAATGTACATCATCGTCAGCGGCCTGGTGAAAGTGGTGAAAGACGTTAACGGCAAAGAGGTCGAATTCAAGCGGCTGGGCGAGGGGGATTGTTTCGGCGAGCTGGCCATCATCGACAAAATGCCCCGCTCCGCCTCGGTGGTGGCGGTGGACCCGACGGTGGTCATCGCCATCAACGAGGTGGTGCTGCGCACGTCCGATCCGGTGCTCTGCCTGAAGCTTTACAAGAACCTCGCGGCGATCATATCGGAAAAGCTGCGCTGGAGCGACGCGCGGGTGCTCGACCTCCTCACCAACCAGCCCGAAGGCACCACGCAAAAAATTTGACGCCGGCCCCGAAGCTTCCTCCCCCTCATTTGAGGGGAGGATTGAGGTGGGGTTAAAGTGTCCGCCTTTGTCCTGCCGCCATGCCCAGGTAGCGGCGGCACTCCTGCCGCCGATTTGTTTAGGCGACAAGAGTGTCGCCTCTACCACTTGGAATGTTTTTTATATGCCCAAATCCAATAGGCAACGCTGTGAATAAAGGCGGGGTTACGCCTCGGGCTTTTTCACGTCGATGCCGAGTTTCTTCACCTTGTACCAGATGCTGCGCTCGCTGATGCCCAGTTCCTCCGCCGTTTTGTTCTGTTTCCAGCGGTTGCGCTCCAGCGCGTCGAGCAGGATGCGGCGTTCGAATTCGGCCACGCGGTCGTCGATATTTTTTCCGTTGCCGCTTGCGGGCGGTGGAACATCGTCAGCAGCCGTTGGTGTGAACGCCGCGCCGGCGGATACCGGCGATGCCGGCACCATATAGCTGTCCGCCACGTCGGTTATGTTGATCGCTCCGCCGTCGCTCACCCCGACGGCCCGCTCGATGACGTTTTCCAGTTCGCGGATGTTGCCGGGCCACGGGCGCTCCACCAGCCACTCCATCGCGCGCGGCTCCACGTCCTTCACCGGCATCCCGTTCTCGTCGCAGTACTTTTTCACGAAATGTTCCGCCAGCAGCGGTATGTCCGCCTTGCGGCGCGAAAGCGGCGGCACGTGGATGTGGAACACGTTCAGGCGGTAAAAAAGGTCTTCGCGGAATTTCTTGTCCGCCACCGCCCGCGCGATGTCGATGTTCGTGGCGGCGATGACGCGCACGTCGATCTTTTTCGAGCGGACGCTGCCGATGCGGTCCACCTCGCGCTCCTGCAGCACGCGCAGCAGCTTCACCTGCATGGCGGCGGGCATCTCGCCGATCTCGTCCAGAAAGATGGTGCCGCCGTCGGCCATTTCAAACTTGCCGGGGCGCTGCGCCACGCCGGTGGCGGTGTTTTTTTCTATGCCGAACAGCTCCGCCTCCAGCATCGATTCCGGGATGGCGGCGCAATGCACCTTCACAAACGGCCCCGCGGCCCGGCTGCTGTTGTAGTGCGCGGCGCGGGCGATCAGCTCCTTGCCGGTGCCGCTTTCGCCGGTGATGAGGATGGTGCTCTTGGTCCGCACCGCCTTGTCCAGCACGGCGAAAACCTCTTCCAGCGCGCCGGAGCGGCCGATGACGTTGTCGAAGCGGTAGCGGACGTTCAGCTCTTCCTTCAGCCGCCGGTTTTCTTCCTTCAGGGCTATCCCTTCGGCGATCTTATCGACGATGCTGTACAGTTCGTCCGGCTGTATCGGCTTGGTGAGGTAGTGGTACGCGCCCGCCTTGATCGCCTCCACCGCGTCGTTCACGTCGCGGCTGGCGGTGAGGATCACCACCGGCAGGGCGGGGTCTTTTTCGTGCAGCCGCTTCATCAGCTCCACGCCGGTGCCGTCCGGCATATAGAAATCGACGATGGCCATGTGCGGTTTGACGGTCTCAAGGTTGGCCAGCGCGTCGGCCCCCGAAAGGTGCGGATGCACTTCGTGCCGGCGCAGCGCCAGCAGCGCCTCGACCGACTTCAATATGTTGATGTCGTCGTCAACGGTGATTATTCGTGCCCCCATCGGGGCTTATTCTATATTAAAAAGATATTCTCACGCCGAAAAGTTTGGGGGGCGCGCCGCGATGGGCATCACGTTCTTCCGCGAAAAAGGGACTTTTGATTAAACCCCCTGAATTTTCCCGTTATCAGCCCTCGTCGGCAAGCCGGACGATCTGCCCCTGCTGCCGCGCCACTTCGATGATGGGCGAACTTTCATTCTCGCGCCATTGCACTTCGCCGCAAGGAATAGGCTCGATATTGGCCTCGAACTGCGATGCAAAGTGCCAAAGCCTCCCTACATCGTCAAGCTTCCTCTCGCCGTCAAATTTAGGCGAAACCACCATCACGTCAACGTCACTTTCCGCCGTGGCTTCGCCGCGCGCATGGGAACCGAAAATGACGCCAAAGGTTACCCGAATGCCGGAATCATTTACGGTTTTAAGATAATGCCGGACGGAGCTTACAATTGTTTTATCAACCATTGATATATTATACCCGCCTGTTCGTGAAGTTCTATTGCAAACGGCCCGCTAACGCTTGCCGCATCCTCGTCTGCATAACGCCCCACAATGTTAAAAGCGTTTACATCGCCTAAAATGCGGATTTGTTCGATGTCCAGGGAGAGACCGCACATCAAGGCCAATTTTTCCAAGCGGTGAATTTTTGGTGGAACCTGCGCCAGACGCTTTGTGTAAATCGCCTTTAGCGCTTTTTCAATCGTCAAGTGAACGAAGAAGAGGCCGTGCCGGATTTTGCCGGTTTCCAAAAGCTGGCAGGCGACCTCCCAATCCTCCTTGGCGGAGTTCAGCCAATGGGCTACTTGCTTATCGACATTCACAATTTCGACTCCACCAATGCATCCATGGCTAAACTATATGGAATGGCGGGCTTGACCGCAAGTTTAAACGGGATGTCATAGATATGGTAATGCTCTCCATTTCCCTTCCCACCTGCCGTAATGCCCAGGTAGCGGCGGCACTCCTGCCGCCGATTGCTTAAAGGGGATACCCACTGCGGATTGAATTGCCAATTCCGCGGCTCCCTTGTGTAGGCGACAGGAGTGTCGCCTCTACCAAGCAAGGGGATCAAGGGGAGGAACACTCTTCTCGTCCTGCGCCTCGCTTTGAACCGCCGATTGGCGGTTACTAAAAATAACCCTTTTGTGGTATTGACTTTGCAGGGGGGGTATAAAATGCACTCATACTTTTTACTTAGGATGGTGATACTAAGGAAGTCGTTAGTAAGGCGACATGATTATGCGGCATAACGTACATTCGGCTCGTCAAAGAACGAGCGTACCTTTTTCTGGTTGCGCTGTAGCGATTTCAAATGACCATGAGCCTTCTTCCTCAGATCGTCCGG
>JACRGQ010000075.1 GCA_016217735.1 Nitrospinota bacterium | reverse complement strand
GCTCCTAGTACGAGAGGACCGGAGTGAACGAACCTCTGGTGCGCCGGTTGTCACGCCAGTGGCATAGCCGGGTAGCCAAGTTCGGCATGGATAACCGCTGAAAGCATAAAAGCGGGAAGCCATTCCCAAGATAAGATTTCCCTAAAGGCCCCTCGAAGACTACGAGGTTGATAGGCCAGGTGTGGAAGCGCGGCAACGCGTGGAGCTGACTGGTACTAATAGGCCGTTTGGCTTGACTTTAATTTTAATTCCGTCCAGCTATCTATTGATCAGCCCAAATAAATTTAATTGCCGGTGACAATTGCGAGAAGGTCACACCCGATCCCATACCGAACTCGGAAGTTAAGCTTCTCCGCGCCGATGGTACTACTCGGGAAACCGAAGGGGAGAGTAGGTCGTCGCCGGCTATAACATTAAAAAGCCTCGTGCTGGAGTAATTCCCGGCCGAGGCTTTTTTTTCGTCCAAAATTGCCGTTTTGCTGGCGGCACGTTTGTACCCTCTGGCGTTATATAACATTATGCGTTATATTGGCCGCAAGTCATGATAAGGACATTTGGCTGTGCGAAAACGAGGGATCTGTTCGTTACCGGGAAAAGCAGGCATTTCCCGATAGGGGTTTGCAAAGTCGGGTTGCGAAAGCTCGATTATTTGCACGCCGCAAGGCGGCTGGATGACCTTGCAAAGGTGCCGGGCCACAGGCTTGAAGCGCTAAAAGGCGATTACGGCGGGTTTTACAGCATCAGGATCAACGACCAGTACCGGATCGTTTTCCGGCTCGAGGATTCCGATGCGTATGACGTTAAGGTAACCGACTACCGCTAGAGCAGGAGTAAACGATGGAAATGAAACGGAAGCCGACCCATCCGGGAGAGATTTTGCGCGAAGATTTCTTAAAGCCCCTGAACCTCACCCAAGTGGAGCTGGCAAAGGCTTTGGGAACGGCTTTTCGCACCATTAACGAAATCGTCAACGAGCGGCGGAACCTCAGCCCCGAAATGGCCGTTAAACTTGCCCGGTACTTCGGCACTTCCGAGGAAGTGTGGCTTAACCTCCAAAACCAGCATGACATCTACCGGGTGAAAACCAGAAACAAAAAGATGCTTGTAAGCATTAAGCCCCTCCGCGCATCCCACGCTTCCCGCTAGCGTTTTTGCCGAGGCCAATCAGTTGCCGAAAGATATTTCACACAAGCTTCCCCCATCGGCGCAGTGGGCCGATTTTTTATCATCATTTCCGCGAAGCTTGTCCCCGCGAAGGCGGGGGGCGGGAATCCAGAAACAGATCAAAGCTTTTTTTCTCCGGGTGGGTACACAATTTATTGTGTACATCGGCCCAACGGGCCGACCCTAAACGCCGGAGTTTTTAACCACGAATGGCACGAAGAGCACGAAAAATGAGAAGGAAGGAAAAATTTTCAGGCAGCGTAGAGGAGTATCTCAACAACGGCTCCTTTGCGAACCGCTTCTTCGGCCTGCGCCATCAAGCGACCGGCAATCTCGTCGGAAAGATAATATTCGCCACAGTTGGGGCAAATATCGGCTGGCACATTTTTGAATACAATGGTGCTCTCTCCGCGCTGGAGCGTAACGGTGGTCTCGCCCGGCCGGATCTCGCCATGTTTACAGATAACGCAGTTCACCTTTTTTCCCCGTCTTGGGGTTTGTTCTCGGGTTTTTCTCGAAATATTTTATATTCATATGATTCTTTTTCCCGACGAATTAATTCTTCAGTGACGTCTTTTGGCGGGAGGAGTTTGATGTAGCGCTTTTTGCCGAGGCGGATGATGTGTTCCCCTTTTGGCAGGGCGACTTCGGGGTCGTCGGCTTTTGTGCCATCGATGGCGAGGCCGCCTTGCTTGATAAGGCGGCGCCCTTCGCCCGCGCTTTTCAGCGCGCCAGTAGCGGCTAAAATGGAGACGAGCTTCTCAGTTTCACCGCTCCAGACGTGGGAAAAAACCTCCATCTCGTCCGGCACTTCTTTATTGCGGAATTGCGCGTTAAAACCTTCTTCGGCCTGGGCCGCCTCGTCTTCGCCGTGGAAACGTGCCGCGATCCGCCGCGCCAGTTCCATCTTAGCCACGCGAGGATGTTTTTCGCCGCTGGCAAGGCCCTTTTTCAGCGCGTCCAATTCGTCGGGGGTGGCGCCCCCCACCAGTTCGTAATATTTCACCATCAGTTCGTCGCTGATGCTCATTACCTTGCCCACGATTTCGCGCGCCGGCTCCTCTATGCCGATGTAGTTGCCCAGCGATTTGCTCATCTTGTTCACGCCGTCGGTGCCTTCCAGCAACGGCATGGTGATCACCACCTGCGGCGGCTGGCCGATGCTGTAGTCGCGTTGCAGTTCGCGCCCCACCAGCAGGTTGAATTTCTGGTCGGTGCCGCCCAGTTCCACATCGGCTTTCAGGTGGACGGAATCGTATCCCTGCAAGAGGGGGTAAAGGAACTCATGCACGGCGATGGGCCGATTCTCTTTGTAGCGTTTGGAGAAATCCTCGCGCTCCAGCATCCGCGCCACCGTGTAGCGGCTGGCAAGCCGGATGAACTCGGCCGGGCTGAGCGCCCCCAGCCATTCGGCGTTGAAAACAACTTTCGTCTTTTTCGCATCCAATATCTTAAAAATCTGCCGCTGATAGGTCTCGGCGTTCTGTATCACCTGTTCGCGCGTGAGCGGTGGGCGGGTGTCGGTCTTGCCGGTCGGGTCGCCAATCATGGCGGTGAAATCGCCGATGAGGAACACCACCTGATGCCCCAGTTCCTGAAACTGCCCCATCTTGTGGATGAGCACCGTGTGGCCGAGGTGGATGTCCGGCGCGGTCGGATCGAATCCCGCCTTTACAACAAGCGGACGGTTCAGCGCCAGCTTGGCGCGAAGCTCCGCCTCGTTGATGACCTCCGCCGCCCCCTGGCGGATTATCCGTACCTGTTCGTCGACGCTTTTTGTTACCATAGTAAGGTGAAAGATTATCACATATGAAACCGGAAGCGATAGACCGGGACGCATCCTTCGCCGTGCGGCTGGCCTACCCCAACACCGCATCGGTGGGGGCGAGCTATCTCGGTTTCCACAAAATCTTTGCCGCTTTTTCCGCCGTATGCCAGTGCGAGGCCGCATTCATGCCGGATAACGGAGGCGCCGGAACGTTGAACCTTGCGCGGTGCGATCTCGCCGCCTTCTCCTTCACCTTTGAAATGGATGTGTTGAACCTGCTACGGATGCTCAAGGAAAACAACATCCCGCTGATGGCGGCGGAACGCAACGACCGTCACCCGTTGGTCTGCGCCGGGGGGATCGTGCCGACCATGAACCCGGAGCCGTTCGCCGCGTTTTTCGATTTCTTCGTGCTGGGCGAGGGGGAGCTTGCGATACCGGCGCTGGTGGGAAAACTTTCCGCCAGCCGCCACGGGTCGCGGGAACAGAGGTTGCGCGATATCGCTGATATCGAAGGGGTGTATATCCCGTCGCTCTATGAAGTGGAAGAGAACAGCGATGGCTCGATAAAAACCCGCTGCCCCCTCGATGATGCGCCAGAGCGGGTGAAGCGGCTGTACGATCCCGATTTTGGCCGCACCGGGTCGGCCCAGCTTGCCGGGTTGGAAGGCTCCATCTTCCGCGATTCGCACCTCATCGAAACCGGCAAGGGGTGCGGGCAGGGATGCCGTTTCTGCGCCAGCGGCTTCGTTTACCGTCCGGTGCGCCATGTGGACAAGGAGAGGCTCTTTGCGCAGATCGACGAGGGGCTGGCCCCCGGGGGGCTTGCCCGCAAGGAGCGGATCGGTCTGATCGGCAGCGCCATCTGTGAGCACCCGGAGATCGGCGCGGTGTACGACCACATCTTGAAAAAAGGGGGCGGCATCAACGTGTCGTCACTCCGCGTGGAGTACCTTTCCGCTGAAACGCTCGCCAGGCTGGCGGCGGGCGGGCTGAAGACCATGACCATCGCCCCCGAGGCGGGGAGCGAACGGCTCCGCCGCGCCGTCAACAAGCGGATGACCGATGACGACGTGTTGGGGGCCGTGCGGTTGGCGGCCGACGCGGGCATTTTGAACGTGAAGTGCTACTTCCTCATTGGCCTGCCGGGGGAGCGCGATGAAGACATTGCCGCACTGGCCTCTTTGGCGAAAAGAATCCGCGATGAACTGTTGGCCGGCAGCAAACGGCATGGCCGCGCGGGGAAAATAACCGTTGGCGTGAATCCGTTTGTGCCCAAACCGCAAACCCCGTTCCAGTGGGAGCCGGTCGCGCCGCTGGCGGAATTAAAGGAAAAAAGCGCACAGCTTAAAAAAGCGCTGTTGCGGGAAAGCAACATGGAATTGAAAATCGAGGGGGGCAAAAACGCCGCCGCGCAGGGGCTTTTGAGCGTGGGGGGGCGTTCGGTATCCACGCTCATCATGCGGGCGTTCGAGGAAGGGGGCTGGACCGCCGCGTTAAAAACCCCCGCCGCCAAATCGGCCTACGCCCGGCGCAAAGAATTCGGCGAAGCCCTTCCGTGGGATTTCATCGACAGCGGCGTCACAAAGAAGTACCTTCAAGCCGAGGCGGGAAAAGCCGCCAATGAAAAAACCACGCCGCCTTGCCCCCCCGAACACGCGGGGTGCAAACGGTGCGGCGAATTTTTGGGGAACTGCTGCTGATGAGCCACATGACGCGCCACGAGCGGGATGGCATTGCGTGGTACAGCTATGATGATCTGGACAAGCTTGGCTGGCTGGCCAACTGGGTCACCACGCGCAATGGGGGGCAGGCGAAACATGGCTTCGATCTCGCCCGCAACAGCGGCGAGGCGGGGGTAATGGAAAACCGTCACAAGGCCGCCGATCTGTTTGCCGGCGGACATCCCATTTTTTTGCCGCGGCAGGTGCATGGCACCATAGTTTGTTCCGCCACCGGTGGCGGGCGCGAAGCTGACGCGGTGTTGATAACCGGGCCGAACCAGCCGGCCGGCGTGCTCACCGCCGATTGCCTGCCGATAATTTTGGCCGATACGCGGAACAGGGCCGCCGCCGTTATCCACGCCGGGCGGCAAGGGGTTTTTGACAACATCATCGCCGCCGCCATTGCGCGGCTCACCGGCGCACCCAAAGACCTTGTGGCGGTGATCGGCCCCGCCATCCGCTCCTGCTGTTACGAAGTGAAAGACGGCGTCTTTGCCGGGGGCTATGATTCGTTCAAACGTTTTCTTGCGAAGGGGCGGCTGGATATTGCCGCTGCCGCGAAGGAACAGTTGCTGGCCGCCGGTGTGCCTGAAGCGGCCATCTTCGATAGCGGTATCTGCACATCGTGCCGCACCGATGAGTTTTACAGCCACCGCGCCGAAAAAGGGGATACCGGCCGCTTCATGACCGGCATCATGATTCGTCCCTCCGGGGAATAAGAAAATATTTTCTACCACGAATGGCATGAAGAACACGAATAATTAAAACAAAAGTTTTTCGCCTCCCCCCATTTCCATTCGTGATCTTCGTGGTTCAAAATCCCTTTCCGGAAAGGGATTCTTCGCTACGCTCGGAATGACAAAACTGCGGTTAAGGATGGTCTGTTAAAGTCCTTCCACCCAGAAACCGCCGTCCGCGGCGAACTCTTTTTTCCACATGGGCACCCGTTTTTTAAGCTCGTCGATGGCGTACCGGCAGGCGGCGAACGCCGCGTCGCGGTGTCCCGCCGCCGCCACGATGCCGACGATCTGCTCCCCCGGACGCAATATCCCGATGCGATGCACCACCGTCACGTTGACGGCCGCGAATTTTTCCACCGCCTCCGCCCGCACCTTTTCCAGTTCCTTCATTGCCATCGATTCGTAGCAGCCAATCTCTATCCGCTCGACGGCTTTTCCCCTCGCGTTGTCGCGCACCCGGCCCACGAACGTGGCGATTCCCCCCACGCCACTGTTTCCCCCCGCGCAGAGGCTCGTTTCCGCAGCCATGTCGAAATCCTCCGTCTGTATCCGCGCCAGCGCCGCGCCGCCGGATAGCGGACTCATCACCGCCACCGTGTCGGCGTTCCGCGCCACCGTATCCGGCCCGGCCATCTCCTCGTTCACGGCGAAGAGCAGCCGCGAAAATGCCACCCCCGGCAGCCGCGCCGCGAGATGCCGGTCGAAAATCTCCGCCACGGTCAGAGGGGATTCCAAAAATATCTCTTCCCCGTCCGTCTTCAGCCGTTCCCGCACGGCGGCGAAATAGAGCAGTTTCATGAAGGGTATTTTACCCTTTTCCGCGCGCCGCCACTCCGCAAAACCGGCTATAGGCCCATAAAAGGAACTGCGGCATTTTTCCGCCGCAATCCGTGTAGAATAAAATAATGGATCAGCCCAAAGACCGCTTCGGGCGCGGCGTGAACTACATCCGCGTCTCGGTGACAAAACGGTGCAACCTCCGTTGCGCCTACTGCATGCCGATGGACGGCAGCCTCGTCCACCCCAATAACGACATCCTCACCATCGGGCAGATAACGCGGCTTGTCGCCCTCTTTGCGCCATTTGGCATACGCAAGGTGCGGCTCACCGGGGGCGAACCGTTGCTGCGCAAGGGGATATTCGGCCTCATCCGCGACCTCAAGAACATATCCGGCATAGACGAAGTGACCATGACAACCAACGGCGTCCTGCTGGAAAAGATGATTCCGCGCCTCCAGGAAGCGGGGCTGGACCGCATCAACATATCGCTTGATTCGCTCAAGCCTGAGCGGCTGAGGGGCATCAGCGGCCACGACATCCACGGGGCCGTCGTGCGCGCCATCCGCCACGTGACCGATGGACGGCTCTGGCCGCTTAAGATAAATGTGGTGGCGATACGCGGGTTTAACGACGACGAGATCTTGGATTTTGCGCAACTGGCGCATGAACTGCCGGTGGAGATACGTTTCATCGAAATGATGCCGACCGCGCACAACCGGCTCTTCCGCGGCAGGAGCGCCATTCCGGCGGCGGAAATCGAACGGGCGGTGCGTGAGCGCCTCGATCTGCGCCCCGCGCGGCACACTCCCACCGGCGGCCCGGCGGAGGTTTATGATATTGTCGGCGGCGCGGGGCGGGTTGGCTTCGTCGCGCCGCTTAGCAGGCACTTTTGCGGCGGCTGCAACCGCCTGCGGCTTACCGCCGAGGGGGCGCTGCGCTCGTGCCTTTTCAGCGACAGCGAGGTGGACCTGCGCCGCGGATTTTTGGGGGATGCGCCGGATCAGTGGTTCATCGACCGTTTCAGGGAATCGCTCGCGGCAAAACCGGAAGGGCACGGCCTCACCGCCGCCTCGGACGCCCCATGCGAAAAACCGATGGCCGCCATCGGCGGGTAGGATGACGATGGAACAGGATCGCCGGCAGGACGCCTTCGCCGATTTCACCGTGCCGGATCCCGGCCGCATTCTCAAGGTGAAAAACTGGCTGCTTCGCAACGGGCGGCTGGAGAAGCCGGATGCCGCAGTGCTGGAAATAGGCTACGCGCGCGGCGGTCTGCTGGATCAACTGGGCGCGCGGCCGGGCCTGATTTGAAGCCGGGCGGGACGCTGGCGCTCACCACCCCGAACATCTTTTTCCTCGCCAGCCGGATCGCATTTCCCTTCGGCGTGATGCCGTTCATGGCCCACGCGCCGTTTCACTATCACATGTACAGCGTAAAATCGCTTTCGGCGCTGGTGGCGGAAAGCGGCTACACGGTGGACAAGGCGCTATCCAGCCACCTGTTGATTTCCACCCGGATGAACGTGCCGCTGGGAAAACTCTGCGAATGGCTGGGCGACATCTTCCCCTCGTTCGGCGCGCACGTCATCCTTTTCGCCACGAAGAAGGAATAGCCCGGAAACCGCCGATCTTTTGAAAATTATCGCGTTGGCCCGTATTTTTCTTGGTCGGCATACCGGTGTATGCCTTCCGCGAAAAATCCATCCCCGCCGCGTCTTTTCAAAAGCTTGGCTGGTTTCCCGCTTTGTCGTGAATAAAATAGGTCGGGGGTTACAGCCCCAGAAAGCTTTTGGCCGATTCAGTGAAGGCGGGCTTTACCACCGCCGGAACGTACCAGAGGTAGCCCAGCATCAGGAAGAGCACGGCCATGTTTGTGATGGCGGAGATGCCGTGAATCCGTCCGAACTCCTTATGGAGCGCCTCTCTTTTTTCCGCGTTCTGTTCGGCATTCATTTGCGCCTTGATGTCGCGGGCTTTCACGCCGATCACCATGCCGGAAACAAAACTGAGCGCCACCGCGACGGCCAAAATGCCGAACTGCATCTTAAAAGCGGATACATTGCCCTTGGCGATGTAGAACAACGTGCCGAGCAACAGCAACGAACAGACGTACCCCATCATCCAGTATTTCGGAAAAATGGCCCCCACCACCGTGCCCGCCATATCGCGCGTGAGATGTTTGAAAATCGCCGGCGCGCCGATGAACGAAAAGAAAACCATTCCCCCAACCCACACGCAGAGCGTGAGCAGGTGGATGTATTTCACATATGCCATTGTCGCCCTCCTTTTCGCAATACCTGTTAACCGTCTTTATACCACGCCATCCGCTCAAAATGCGTGTTGGCGGGCGCACATTGTAATGTGCAGCGCTGAAGAAAAGGGGAAGGCGCGGGTCAGTGGCCGATACCGTGGCACTTTTTGTATTTTTTCCCGCTGCCGCAGGGGCAGGGATCGTTGCGGCCGATTTTGTCGTGGTCGCGCTTCACGGTATGCGGCTCTTCGGGCGGCGCGCCGTGGCTTTCCACCATGCGTACCGGTTGGCGGCGCTGCGCCAGCGGCTCTTCTTTCCGCTCTTCGGCCACCTGGATGCGGAAAAGGACGCCGGTCACCTCGCGGCGGAAGCGGTCGATCATTTCGCCGAAGAGCGCGTGTCCTTCTTTTTTGTATTCGTTGAGCGGGTTTTTCTGGGCGTAGCCGCGGAAGTTTATCCCTTCCTTCAGGTGATCCATTATCAGCAGGTGTTCCTTCCACTGCGTATCGATCACGTTCAGCATGATGTACTGTTTCAATTCGGCGTAGCGTTCCGGGGTGATTTCCGCTTCCTTGGCGTTGTAGAGATTTTCGATTTCGTGTTCAACGGCGTTGAGCACGTCTTCGGGCATCATGGTGTCCCACGCCAGCGCCCGCGAACCGATTTTGAGGTGTTTCCCTTTCTCTATCTCCACCGCCATGCCAAAGTGGGTGGTAAGGCGGGTTTTCAGCCCCTCCACGTCCCAGTCGTCGGCGTGCGCTTTTTCGTCCATCGTCTCGGCGATGAACTCTTCGGCGGTCTGGTCGGCGAAATCCAGCAGCGTTTCGCGCAGGTCGGCCCCCTCCAGAATCAAGCGGCGCTGGCCGTAGATGGTCTCGCGCTGCTTGTTCATCACGTCGTCGTATTCCAGCAGATGTTTGCGGATGTCGAAGTTGTGCCCTTCCACCCGCTTTTGGGCGTTTTCGATGGCGCGGGAGACCATGCCGTGTTCGATAGGCTCCCCCTTCTCCATGCCGAGCTTTTCCATGATGGTGGAAAGCCGTTCGGAGCCGAAGATGCGCATCAGGTCGTCTTCCATCGAAAGGTAGAAACGGCTTTCGCCGGGGTCGCCCTGCCGGCCGGAGCGGCCGCGGAGCTGGTTGTCGATGCGGCGGCTTTCGTGCCGCTCGGTGCCGATGATTTTGAGGCCCCCCGCGGCGAGCACGTCCTCGCGTTCGGCGGCGCACGATACGGTCAGTTCGGCCAGCCGTTCGGCCCAGCCTTCGCCCCCCTCGTGCAACCCTTCGGATTTGGCGAGCATTTCAGGATTGCCCCCCAGCACGATGTCGGTGCCGCGGCCGGCCATGTTGGTGGCGATGGTGACGGCGTTCCTCTGGCCCGCCTTCGCCACGATCTCGGCTTCCTTCTCGTGGTGTTTCGCGTTCAGCACCGAGTG
>JACRGQ010000074.1 GCA_016217735.1 Nitrospinota bacterium | reverse complement strand
TCTCGTCTCCCGCTCCATATTAATCCGCTGAAATTCCACCTGCCGGCGGTTTGCCTTTTCTCCCCAAAACCGCCGTTCAGCAAGGGAGCACAAGCCTTTCCCAATCATGAATGCGGTTCACTCGCCGCCGTTCCCGCACATTCCGTTTCCCGCCGGTTTTGCGCTATAGTAATGAGGTTATAAGGCAGTAAAGAGGTTGAGGTTATGGTGATGGATGCGCCCGATTTTTCCGGTTTCATAAACGAGTTCGTCGAGGAAGCCGAAGAGCACCTCCAGACCCTCAACGCCTGTCTGCTCAATATCGAACAAAGCGCCGCCGCCGGCGCCCCCAACAGGGAAAAGATAGACTCCCTCTTCCGCGCGGCCCATACCGTGAAAGGGCTGGCGGGAATGATGGAGTTCGAGAACATCGAGCGGCTGTGCCACCGGATGGAAGACATCTTCGGGGAAATACGCCACGGACAGATGCCGATAACCGCCGGGATCATCGACGCGCTTTTCGCCGCCGCGGATGCGCTGGCAAAACTTATCGCCGCCGTGCGCGAAGGCGGCGCCGACAAGGGCGTGGAGATCGGCGCTCCGATGGCGCTCATGGACAAGGCGCTCCTCGGCGGCAAAGCGGCAGTAGTGGCCACCCCCCAAAAAAAGGGCCGCGAGAAGAAAAAAATCAGCCCCGCGGATATGGGAATATCCTTGAATGCCGCAACGCTGGGGGAAAAAGACCTGGCCATGCTGGAGGATGCCGTTACCGCCGGGCTTTGGATCTACGAACTGGGCAAAGAATTTACCGGCGGGACGCCTCTCGAAAAAATTCACCGCCTGCCGATATTCCACGACATCGAACAGGCGGGCATGCTCATCACCGCGCTGCCCCCCGTGGAGCATATTCCCGGCGCCAGCGGAACCGTCAACTGCCGCTTCATTTTCGGCTCCGACCGCCCCCCCGCCGTTGTCCGCGAAATTTTTATGGATCCGGTATCGATACTAAAAGAGGGGTGGGCCGCCGCCCCCGCGGGCGCCGCCGAAACCGAACCGCCGGAACCGGAGGAGCCGGAGCAACGGACGCTCAATGAAATTCTGGCGCAGTTGGACGAAACGCTGATACAGGAATTCATCAAGTCCGCCTCCGACCACCTTGACCAGATCGACCTTGCCCTGCTGGAATTGGAGCGGGATCCGGCTGGCGCCCATATTGCCGCGGAGATTCACGACATCTTCCGCTCCTATAAAGGAAAGGCGGCCCTTTTCGGCTTTAACAAAATCGCGCTGCTGGCTGGCAAGCTTGACGGCATTTTCGGTCAAATCCAAAATCAACGGGTCACCGCCGGAACCGAACTCTTCGAGGCGGTGGCCGCAAGCATGGAAAAGCTGCGGCGTCTTCTGGACGAGCTCAAGCTGCGCAAGGAAACCGGTGTGACGGTAACTGCCGACCTGAAACGGCTGGATGCCCTGGTGGGAAAAACGAAAAGAAGCCCGGAAGAACTGCAAAAAGTGCTGGCCTTGTCGGCGCTGGATCCCGCTGTGGTGGAACAATTAAGCCCCGCCGAACAGGCGCTGATCGCCGAGGAATACGACAAGGGGCGCGCCATCTATCAAATCGTCATCCGTTTCGGCGAAGATGCCATGAAGTCGGGATACGAGCCGCTCTCCATCGTCCCCGTTGTGGAAAAAAGCGGCGACATACTGGTAAGCATTCCGCTCATCGACGGGGTTCCTGAAATCTTCCGCTACGAGGCCGACAAATGGGGCATCGGCTTTCACTTCCTCCTTGCCACGGATATTTCGCGGGAGCAACTGAATTCCCGCTTCGCCATGCTCCCCCGCTTTATGGAAATAGACCTGCGTGAAGTGCTATGCAAAAAGACAACCCCCAAAGCCGCCCCCCACCGCCTGGCGGCCGCGGCCCAGGCAGAGCCGGCCACCGCCCCCCTGTCCATGGAACATGACATGGAAACCGCCGGCGAAAATTCCGCCGCCGAAGCGGAGAAAAAGATCAAGGAGAGGGCGGTCAATACCATCCGCGTCGATATCGAACGGCTGGACAAGCTGCTGAACCTCATCGGCGAACTGGTGATCGACCGCACGCGGCTGGAACAATTAAGCGCCGAAATGCGCAAACGTCTGTCGGCCGACCCCCTCGCCGTTCAATTAACCCACACCAACCAGCTTTTCCAGCGCCACATAAACGAAGTGCAGGATATGGTGATGTCGATCCGGATGGTGCCAATCGGCAACGCCTTCAACAAATTCCCGCGTATCGTGCGCGATATGGCGAAATCGCTGGGAAAAACCGTGAACCTGTCCATCGTCGGCGAAGATACGGAGCTGGATAAAACCATCATTGAAGAAGTGGGCGATCCGCTGATCCACCTGATACGCAACGCCATCGACCACGGCATCGAATCCCCCGATGAGCGCCGCGCCGCCGGCAAACCGGAAACCGGCCAGGTCGCGCTGAAGGCCTATCACGAAGGGGACACCATCATCATCGAGGTGTCGGACGACGGCCAAGGCATGAATATTGAAAAAATACGGGATATTGCGGTGCAAAAGGGGCTATTGGATCCGGCCGCCGCCACACCCAGCGAAAAAGAGATGCTTCAGTTCATTTTCGAACCCGGATTCAGCACCACCGCCGTTCCCACAATGGTATCGGGCCGCGGCGTGGGAATGGACGTGGTTAAAAAAAACATCGTCAAACTCAAAGGGCTCATCGACATCTTCTCGGAAAAAGGCAAGGGATGCACCATCCGGCTCCGGTTGCCGCTGACGCTCGCCATCGTTCCAACCCTCATCGTCGGGGTGCGGGAAGAAACCTTCGCCATCCCCCTCTCCTCGGTGGCGGAATCGCTCCGTATAGCCGTGGAAGATATACGGATGGTGAACGGGCGCGAGATGATCACCCTGCGCGACACGGTATTGCCGCTGGCGCGGCTGGACGAACTGTTCATGCTGGACCGCAAACCGTTGCGCAAAGCGCCCCTCCCGGCGGAAACAACGGAACCCGTTTTACCATCCGCCGCGGCAATACCCTTTAGAGTGGGCCGCGCGCGGAGGAACTCCGTTTTCATCGTGGTGGTGGGGCTGGCGGAAAAACGCCTCGGCCTCGTGGTGAGCGACCTCAAACGGCAGCAGGAAGTGGTGATTAAAAACCTCGGCGAAATGCTGAAAGACGCGCCCGGCATTTCCGGCGCCACCATCATGGGGGACGGCCGCGTGGCATTGATCCTTGACGTGGGACAAATCATTGAAGATGCCGGCCGGCGGCAACGCCAGCAGCCGGCAACCAGCATGAAAGAAGGGTAACTATGAAGCCACCGGTTTTGCTTTTTACCGTGCTCGTGTTGGCCGCCGCCGACGGCGCGCATGCGGAAAAAAAACAGGTCAGCATAAGCGGCGCCCGCACTGAAACCCATATCAGCGGCGCCAATACGCCTCAAAGCGGCAAAGATGACAAAATACACGCGAGCGGCGCCACCACCACTCCCGCGCCAAGCAAAGCGGCATCCGCCAAAAAAGGCGGACAAAACGTCCCGCAAAATCAACCAGTTGTCACGCATCAATTCAATGACGAGCGCCCCGCCCCGGGTGAAGTGCGCAAGCCGCGTCAACCGGAACAGGCCACGGTGGAAAAGCCGCGTCCCCCCGGCCAACCCCGCACACCGGAGCTGCCGCGCAGCAAATGACCGCAATATAAAGGGATAACCGATGAACATGACCTACAAGCCCCGGCTGGACAAGCATGGCGAGTACGCGATTGAAGTCGACAAGTATGGGCAGGACGTGATCCACAATCCCCTGCTGAACAAGGGAACCGCATTCTCCCTGCGCGAGCAGGAGGATTTCGGCCTCTCCGGCCTGCTGCCGCCGCACATCTCCACTTTGGGGGAACAACTCACGCGCACCATTGAAAGCTACCACGCCTGCTCCAGCAACATCTCGAAGTACATCTACCTCCGCTCGCTGCAGGACCGCAACGAAACGCTTTTCTACGCGATGCTGCGCCAGAACATCCGCGAAATGCTGCCAATCATCTACACCCCCACCGTCGGCGAAGCGGTGGAAAAACACGGGCATATCTACCGCAACGCGCGCGGCCTCTTCATCACCCCTGACAACGTATTCAATATGGGCGAGATGGCCAAACACCTCCCCTCCAAGGATGTCGAGATCATCGTCGTCACCGACAGCCAGGCGATACTAGGCATTGGCGACCAGGGGGTCGGCGGCATGGCGATCCCCATCGGCAAACTTTCGCTCTACACCGTGGCGGCCGGCATCCATCCCTCGGCCTGCCTGCCGATCTGCCTCGATGTGGGAACCGACAACCGCACACTCCTCGCCGATCCGCTCTATCTGGGCCGCCGCCACTGGCGGCTCACCGGCAACGAATATGCCGTCTTTATCGAAAACTTCGTGGAACAGGTGAAGAAACATTTTCCCAACGCCGTCCTCCAGTGGGAAGACTTCGCCAAGCAGAACGCCTTCACCAATATGGACAAATACCGCGACGCCCTTCCTTCGTTCAACGACGACGTGCAGGGAACCGGCGCGGTGGTGCTGGGGGGCATCCTCGGCGCGATGAAAATAAAAAAGAAAACCCTGCAAGACCACCGCTATCTGATTTACGGCGCGGGGGCCGCCGGCGGCGGCATCGCGCGGCAGATACGCGATGGCCTGAAAAACGCCGGCTTAAGCCATGAAGAGGCCTGTGACCATGTGTTTCTGGTGGATAGCGCCGGCCTTGTCACCGCCGGGCGCGAAGGGCTGGAAGAATATAAAAAGGAATTCGCCAAGCCGGAACGGATCACCGGAAGCTGGATACGCGACAACGTGCATGAACTGACGATGGCCGAAACCATCCGCCACGGCAGGATCAACGTCCTTATCGGCGTTTCGGGGCAGACCGGCGCATTCGACGAAAAGATCGTCAACCTGATGATGGCCAATGACCCCGAACCGCTCATCTTTACCCTATCGAACCCCACATCGAAATCGGAAACCGACCCGCGCAAGGTTCTGTTGCAAACAAATGGCAGGGCCATCGTCGCCTCCGGCTCCCCCTTTGGCTCGGTCACGGTGAACGGACGCGAGATGGAGGTGGGGCAGGGAAATAACGCTTTCATCTTCCCCGGCCTCGGCCTGGGAACTTTGGTGGCCAAAGCGCGAAAGATCACCGATGGCATGATGACCGCCGCGGCCCACGCATTGGCCGCCTGCGTAACGGAAGAGCGGCTGGCGGCGCGGATCATCTTTCCCCCGGTGCAGGACATCTTCGAGGTTTCGCATAAAGTGGCGGTGGCCGTGTACAAACGGGCGGTGGAAGATGGCGTGGCGCAAGCAGCCCACGGCTCGGATCCGGAAAAAGTGATCCGCGACCTGATGTGGCTCCCCACCTATGCCAACTACAAACGGCTCGGCAAATAGCCAGTCGCACCGGTTGGGGAACAGGGGCGAAAAAGGCGGGCTACAGCCCCCGCTGGTTGAGTAACGGCGATACGCGGCTCCATATCTGATCGCCGACCGTATCCATCGCCTGCTTGGCGTCGATGCGTATCATCATCTCAAAACCGGGACCGTTGAATATGCGGTAAACCTCATTCAGGAATTCGATCTTCTCGAAGCCGATGTTCGCCCCGCCCCGGTCTTCCACCCGTTTAAGGCCCTCTTCCGGCTTGATGTCCAGGAAAAAGGTTATATCCGGCTGGGGAAAATGCCCGTTCATTTCCGCGATGACCTTTATGTCAAAGCCGAGCGCCCCCTGATATGCCATGTTGCTGGGAATATAGCGGTCCATCACCACGATCTTGCCCGCCGTGAGGGCGGGAATGATGTTTTGCCTGCTGTCTTCCTCGCGGTCGTTGATGAAATAGGAGAGTTCCTCTTCGCGGGTGACGCCGTCCCGCCCGTTTGCGGCTATCTGCCGTATCTTTTGGCCCCACACGCCGTTGGTCGGCTCTTTCAGGTAGAGCGCGTCGTACCCCGCCTCGCGGAAGCGTTCCACCAGCTTTTGCGCCTGCGTGCTCTTCCCCGCTCCGTCCAGCCCCTCGATGAGGACGAACAACCCCTTCTTCCGGTCATCACTCCACACACACATGGGGCGATTCTATACCGCCAAACGCCGGTACCGGTAAAAAAATGCGCGCGGCGGCACCGCCCGGCCCTTTCAAAACCGGATTAAGCGGAGCCGAAATCTTTCCACGCTTTTGCGATAATGAAGACTATCGGAGCGCTGTGCAGCAAAAGGTCAAATATGTCTATCGGCTTTCGCAGCGTTCCCTGCGTAAGCATCCGCAGCTTTTCGATGAGGTGCGGCTCCGGCCCCATCGGCCAGGGGGCAATCGCCATCAAGACGGCAAACAAAATCAAAAGCGGCCAACTGGCACTATCGAGCATTGGTATTCCCCGCTTTTCCTTTAGTTGTTAATATCTCCGTTGAGAGGGTAGAGGCAACGCCTCGAAAAAGGGTTCAAAAACGCCCGCATGTTAATTTAAGGAAGGCGGTCGCCGGTTTATAAAATAATAAACTTTGTCGTTGATTTCAAAAAAAAATATGGCATAATTACACGGTTTCTTGGCGCGCATATGCGCGTCCCTAACCGGGAACGGCGGTTCCACCAGCCGCAAGTTGACCGAAAACAATAGGGTAAAGGACTAGCGTAAATGAAGAAAGAGTACAAAGACCTTATGGGTGCGTTGCTGAAGCGCAGGGACGAGTTAGTCGCGCTGGAAGGCCACACCGGCCAGAAGGGGCTGGAAAACCTCGATCTGGGGCACGGCGACGATATGGATATCGCGGAATCGGTCGTCGAGCAGGAAATGTCGATGACGATCCGCAACCGCGCATCGCGGGAAATCATCCTCATCGATGAATCGATTGAAAAACTCCACAAGGGATCGTACGGTATCTGTGAAAACTGCGAACTGGAGATAGAAACCAAGCGGCTCAAGGCGCGGCCGTTTGTGAAATACTGCATCGACTGCCAGACCGAGATGGAGAAAAACGCCGAGGAAAGCGCTCCCGGCGGCGGGTTCCAATTCGGAAAACTGGAATAACACCCCGTTTTACGGTATACTTCCTTATAACACTGCGAGGATTCAAAATGTTCGATTTAAAGATGTATGCAAAAGCGCTGGCCGCGGTTCCGGAGCGCTATCTCCTCGTCAACGCGATGGTTCACCGCATGCGCCAACTGCAAGGCGGCGCCGAGCCGATGGTTGAATCGGAAGGTCTCTCCCTGTTCGACATTTCGCTTAAGGAAATCGTTGAAGGCAAGATTGCCATCAAGCATATCGTCGAGGAGCGCCAAACCCTTACCTTAAACGCGGAACACCTGGATTAATTCCATACCGGAATGGCTGAAGACAAAAGCTTCACCATAAACGACCGGCGCCGGACAGCCGGTGCCGAAGAGACCGCGGGGCGGGACGCCCACGCCGCCGAGGCTGGCAAGCGCAACGCACCCCCGGCGATCAATTTCTCCACTTTCGTCCTTTCCCTTTCCACCTCCGCCGCCATGAACTTGGGCGGCTATACCGACCC
The DNA here is from genome assembly GCA_016217735.1 of Nitrospinota bacterium. Lineage (NCBI taxonomy): Bacteria > Pseudomonadati > Nitrospinota > Nitrospinota bacterium. The sequence goes on along the minus strand of JACRGQ010000074.1, from coordinate 1,734 downwards.
GGTGTCCGGCCTTATCCCGCGCAACCTTGAGTTGGCCAAACAGTCGATAGACATCCTGGGAATCCTCGCCGAGAAAACCAAAGGGAACCTCGACGCCGACGAGACCCACCTGCTTGATTCGGTTCTGTATGAGCTGCGAATGCGGTATATTGAAGAAATGAAAAAGGGGGCCTGACGGTGGACGATGAAGAACGGCCAGTAATAAAAGAGGGTCTGGAAGAAGAGAACCGGGCGGTCAGCGAAAAGACCGAAGAGGAAAAAAACGCGCTCGCCTCCATCACGAAGGAACTCGACCAGTACCTCGACATCCCGCTGACCGTCAGCACCGAGTTGGGGCGCACCAAAATAACCGTCCGCGAAATACTGAAGCTGAAAGACGGCGCCGTCGTCGAACTGCACAAACTGGTGGGAGAGCCGATGGAAATCTACATCAACGGACTGCTCACCGCCCGCGGCGAAGTGGTGGTGGTGAACGAACGGTTCGGCATCCGCGTGACCGACGTGATCGATCCGATGGAAATCATCCGCCAAAACGCCTGAACCGCCGTCCGCTCAGCCGAGGTAGCGGATAATGCGCGGAATAAAGTCTTCCGGCACTATCGGTTTGGCGATGAAATCGTCCGCCCCCAATTCAAACACCTTGCGCCGCACGTCGATCAGTTCGCCGCTGACCCCCGTGGAAGAGGAAACGGCGCTGTTAACGATAACGGGAAGCGTTTGCAGCAGCGGATTTCCCCGTATCTCCGTGAGCAAGGTAAACCCGTCCATCACTGGCATGCCAAGGTCGGTAATCACCAGCACGACCTCGGTGGTTTTTAAAATCTCCAGCGCCTCCAGCCCGTTTGCAGCTTCGATGATTTCCACATCCTTCATTTCCAGAATATGCTTTCTCATAATGGCGCGCTGCACCTCTTGATCGTCCACCACCAGAACAACCGGCCGCACCGGCGCGAACCGGATGGAGAAAACGGCCCCCCACCCCTCAACCGATTCCACCGTTACAGCGCCGCCGTGCGCCACCATGATCTCTTTGCAGTAGGGAAGCCCCAAACCGGTTCCCTTTTCGCCGCCTGTCCCGATAGTGGTGGTTTTCACCTCCGGTTTAAACAAATCGGGCAGGATCGATGCCGGTATGCCGATGCCGCCGTCTTTCACCATAATGGTGTGGGGATCGGCGGCCCCCACGGTAACGCTGTCGCCTTCGCGGCAGAATTTCACGGCGTTCGAAACAAGGTTATTCAGCACTTCGGAAATAAGCGCGCCGTCGGCGAAGACCTTCATGCCGGGGGGAACTTCGTTGACAAACCGTATCCCTTTTTTATCCGCGAGCGTGGCGTAATGCCCAAACGAGGAGATGGCAAGATCGCGCACCGCGATGGGCCTTTTTATCACCGATAGCCTGCCCGTTTGCAGCCGGCTTAAATCGAGCAATTGATCGATCATATCCACAAGGCCGCCGAGGCTTTTGTGCGATTTCGACACTAACTCCGCCTGCTTCGCCTCGTCCAGATTATACCGTGCCTTCTCCGCCAGCATCCCCAGGAGGGCCATCACGCTCCCCAACGGCCCGCGCATGTCGTGCGACACGAGGGAGATACTAAGGAAGTCGTTAGTAAGGCGACATGATTATGCGGCATAACGTACATTCGGCTCGTCAAAGAACGAGCGTACCTTTTTCTGGTTGCGCTGTAGCGATTTCAAATGACCATGAGCCTTCTTCCTCAGATCGTCCGG
>JACRGQ010000073.1 GCA_016217735.1 Nitrospinota bacterium | reverse complement strand
CGGTTCAGAGTCTGTCGGAAGACCGGGGAAACTTATCTACCAAACATGGTCCCAGCCATTAGGTGCGACACAGCTTTCCCCGGTTTCCACTTAATGAAATTCTACGATTTCCAAGATACAAGGTGCGACACTCCTGTCGCACACATAAATTTTTCCTATTTCCCAACCTGCCAGCCGGCGTTTCTCCGCCTTACACCGATGGCCGCCGCAGTCAGTGCGGCCAAAACATTGAAAGCGCCCGCCGATGATTCGATGAAGTACGCCTTCTTGTATCCATCAAGCAGTTGGCCCGCTTCGTTCGACAATCGTGCAAGTTCCGTCGCCTGCACGACGGCGGGATAAATGATAAACAGGGTGTTCAAGAAAATCAAAATACCAAGCGCGGCTTTCAGCTTCAAAATCCGTGGCGCGTCGCGCCTCATTCCTTTTATCCCCAATGCGCCGCTTATCAGCGTTAAAAACAGTCCTGGCAACGTAAGGAAACGCGTTCCACAAAGGATGAGCTTGCGCGCGAAGTGAAGTTCCGGAAGGGAGGCGGAGCCGAGTGATGAAGCCACAATGAATGTGAAAATGCTCCCCAGGAACAAGGTCATGCCGATAAGGTGAAAATAACGGGTTAACTTATTCATTGCCCGATGCCTCCCTTTCGGGGTACGCGGCAAGATGCGCCTTGAGAAGGAGCCGGTCATCCGCCCGTTTCACTATGCCGCCCAGCGTGGGAGGCTCCATGCCGAAGTCGGTGTATTTAACCTCCACCGCGCCGTCGATTACCAATGACATTCCCTCTAAATTGATAGTGACCGGAAATGAAACGTCTCTGGTTACTCCGCGGATGGTTAGGGCTCCCCGCACGGTTTTTTCGCCGGTAAAGGTGGAGGGATCGCTTGGTGAAAGCGGCTCGATGGCGATGAGGTTGAATACGATGGTGGGATAGGTTCCGGTTTGCAATATCTCGCGTATATGCGCGTCGCGCCTGTCGATGCCGGAAGTGAATGAAGCCGCGTCTATGATGACCCTGCCGTTGACCGCGCCATCAAGGCTGATGGTTCCGGTGACCTTGCCGCTCGTGCCGCCTATTGTGTTCGGCACTAAAAAGAAGACTTTGGCATAGGCCTCGTATGACGCGGAGCTGTTGGGTCCGATTGAATAGGCGGCGGCGGGGGAAGAGGGCGGCAGTGGCTGCTCCGCGGCGGCGGGCGCGGAGAGAAGGAGAAACAGAATGGCAAAGCAACGCATAATGACCTCCATAAACGTAAACAATAGTTATTGTAACAACTAAAAAGCCGAAAAAAAGACTATGTAAGGTTTTTGATAATCACCTCCAGCGCGGTTCGATACTCCCCCAATTGACGGGGAGAAAGCCCGCGGGTTGCCTGCCGCAAGGTGGCGTGGGCGCATTCCAGAAGTTCCGGCGTAAGAGCCCGTCCTTTTCCGGTGAGATGGATGCGAAACGTGCGGCCGTCATTGGGATCGGGTTGTCTCACGACCAGCTTCTTTTTCTCCATCGTGTCCAGAATGCGGGTGATATTCGGTTTGTCCTTGATTGCGGTGCGGGCAAGCTCGGTTTGCGTGAGGCCATCTTTATGGAAGAGCAGGTTCAGAACCCCCCATTGCTCGGTGGTGACATCGAGTCCGCGCAGCTTGAACGAGCGCAGGAGGCCCAGTTTGAGCGCGTGGGCGGCCTTGTTGGTAAGAAAACCGGCCGATTCGTTCAGCGGCAAAGGGCGTGCCGGCACAGGCTGTTTCATCGCATCCCCCATTAAGGTTGTTATGACAACTATACCGCGCCGCGGGCGGGAAAGTCAAGCGGGGGATTGCCACGCATTGCCTCGCATGGCACAATAAAAAGATGGCAGAGATTAAATTGGCAAAAACCGCCGGCTTTTGCTGGGGGGTAAAGCGGGCTATCGACATCACGCTGGAATCGGCGCGCGGCAAGAACAAAGAGGTCTACACCTACGGCCCGCTCATCCACAACCCGCAACTGATAAAACTGCTGGAAAGCAAGAACATCCATGTGGAAACCGATCTGGACAAGCTCCAGCCGGGGAGCGAAGTTATCATCCGGACGCACGGCATCACCCCGCAAAAGAGGGAAGACTTAAAGCGCCACGGGCTGAAAATAAGCGATGCAACATGCCCCTTGGTCGCCAAGGTTCAGGGAATGATCCGCAAATACTCCCGCAAAGGCTATACGGTGGTGATCGTCGGCGATGACGGCCATGCCGAAGTGACCGGCTTGAAAGGATTCGCGGAAACGCCGGTATACGTCGTTGCATCCCTCGAAGAGGCCAAAAAACTGCCGGATTTCGATAAAGTCTTTGTCGCCGCCCAAACAACCTGCGATATCGAAAACTACACCGCCATAACCAGGTACTTCAGGGAAAAATGCCGCGGCATCGAAATAGGGGATACCATCTGCGAAGCCACCGACGAGCGGCAGAGCGAGGTGATCCGGCTTGCGAAGGAAGTCGATGCCATGGTTATCGTGGGCGGGAAAAATTCCGCCAACACAACCCGGCTTGCGGCCATAGCGAAAGAACATGGTCTTGACGCATATCACATAGAAACGGATGACGAGCTCGACTTGGCCGATCTCTCTAAATATCGGCGCATAGGGGTCACCGCCGGCGCTTCCACCCCGAAGTGGATCATCGACGCGGTGGTGGCGAAACTCGCCGGCATCAAAGAGCAGCGCAAGCCGTTTTACATCGAAATACTGGGGTTTTTCGTCAAAAGCAACCTCTTTCTCGCCGCCGGCGGGGCGATGCTTACCTATGCCAATATGATTATGCTCCGGGAAAAGCCGAACCCGCTGATAGTGGGAGCGGCTTTCTGCGCGATAGCCGCAACCTATCTCACAAACCAGCTTTTGCGGCCAAAAGAGATTCAAAAAAGCCAAATCAGAAAGTACTACTACCACCTCAAATATAATTCCCTTTTTTGGGGTGTCGCCGTCGCCGCATTGGCGGCCGGGCTGATTCTTTCATTCAAACTCGGATTGCCAACGCTGGCGGTCTATCTGGCGGTTGTCGGATTCGGCGCCACTTATGGAATAGACAGGGGGCGGTTCAGGTTATTTGTGCGGTTAAAAGACATCCCCGCTTCAAAGGACATTTTTGTCAGCTTGGCTTGGGTGATGATAACTGTGGTCTTGACGTACATAAGCGCCAAACAGGGGAAGGATATTACCTTCCCCATCTTAATTACCTTCGGCATAGCGTATACGCGATCTGTCCTGTTCGATATACGCGATATTTATGCCGATCAGGTTATCGGAAAAGAGGTTATGCCGATGCTGGTGGGAAAAGAACACGCGAAAAAGACCCTGTACGGCGTACTATTAGGAATTTCCATTATCTGCATAATCGATCTGTTGATGGGGAGCAGGGGATCCCTCATGGCAGCGTATCTGCTGGGTGTGGCCTACCTGCTCGGCTTTGTTTACTATAACGAAAATAAGGTTTGGATCCATTCCGCCAAGTTCGATTTCTTCCTTGATATGCCTTATTTCATCATTGGCCTGACGATATACCTGCTTGCATGACCACCCCAGAATTGTTCCACGTGGAACAATCCCTTTGATTCTCAAAACAATGTTCCACGTGGAACATTTATCCCGAATTCCATAGCTTGCTCCCGCTGTCCTGCCGCCGATTTTGCTTAGGCGACAAGAATGTCGCCTCTACCGGGCAAGAGGATCAATGAGGGGGAAAATCTCAAAGCACAATTTCAGCTTGCCGCGCCCATGCCCACCTGCTACACTTCTCACCAATGCTCACCATAGCAATTTCCAATCAGAAGGGCGGGGTTGGCAAAACAACCACCGCCATCAACCTCGGCGCTTGCCTCGCCTTGTCGGGAAAAAGAACCCTCATCATAGATATCGACCCGCAGGCAAATACAACCTCTGGCCTGGGCCTTGATCCAAACGCGGAAAACACCATTTATACCGCCCTTGTCGAAGAAAATGCCGACAACGGCTGCATCAAGCCGACCATCGTGGACAACCTCCATGTCCTCTCTTCGGATATCAACCTCGCCGCGGCGGAGATCGAGCTTTCCACCTACGCAAACGCCCACTACCGCCTGAAGGGGATACTCAATACCCTGCGGGACAAATTCGATTTTATCCTTATAGACTGTCCGCCGGCGCTCGGCTTCCTTACCATCAACGCGCTGGTAGCCTCCGATTCCGTTCTCATCCCGCTGCAGACGGAGTACTTCGCGCTTGAAGGTCTTGGCAAATTGATGAATACTATCAATAGGATACGCGATTCTTACAACCCGTCGCTGGAGATAGAGGGGCTGCTTTTCACCATGTATGACAAGCGGACTTCGCTTTCCAACCAGGTGATTGACGAAATAAAGAAGAATTTCACCAGCCATGTTTTTGAAACTGTGATTCCCCGGAACATCAGGCTTTCCGAGGCGCCCAGCCACGGCCTGCCGATTTCACTCTACGATACGAAATCAAAAGGCGCCGATGCCTATGTTGATCTCGCGCGGGAGATCATCACCCGCAGAAAAAGCTATTTCGAAGCGCTGAAAAACAGCGGCCTCGCCGTAACGGAGCATTAATAAACCCGATGATTCACAGAAAAGCGCTCGGCAAGGGGCTTTCGGCCCTCCTGCCCGATCAGGGAAAAATGAACGCCCCCCGCGTGAGCGAAATACCGCTTGCGGACATCGTGGCAAACCGCTATCAGCCCCGCCTCTCCTTTAAAGACGAAGCGCTGAAAGAGCTGGCCGCTTCCATCAAGGAGAACGGCCTCATCCAGCCGGTCATCGTACACAAAGTGGATAACGGGTACGAGCTGATAGCGGGCGAACGCCGGTTCCGCGCGGCTAAAATGCTCGGCATGGCCGCGATACCGGCCATCATCAAGTCGGTGCAGAACGCGGAAGCGCTGGAAATGGCCATCGTCGAAAACATCCAGCGGGAAGAGCTCAACCCCATCGAAGAGGCGAAGGCCTACAAGATGCTGATGGACGAATTCAAGCTCACGCAGGAGATGGTGGCGAAAAAAGTCGGCAAACAGCGCCCGACCGTGGCGAACACCCTGCGGCTGCTCAACCTGCCGCGCGACATCCAAGCCGATATCGAAACCGGCCGCCTGACGATGGGGCACGCCCGCGCGCTGCTGGCGTGCGATACCGAAGCCGCCATGATGGAGATGCGGACGCAGATACTCCAGCTCGGCCTCAACGTGCGCGACGTGGAATCAAAAACCGCGAAAAAAAGATCGGCCGCCGCAAAAACGAAGATTGAGCTGGATCCGAACGTCCGCTCGTTCATCGACTCGCTCCAGAAAAAGCTCTCCACCAAGGTCACGTTGAAACCGAACCGGAAAGGGGGCGGCACCCTCACGTTCGAGTACTACAATCAGGACGATTTAGACCGGATTTTGGAGCACTTGGAGCGAATATAGCCGTTTGGAGCATTTGCAGGAATTGCGGCAATGCTTGCGGCCAAATTTCAGTTTACAACTCTTTGTTTTAATTGCTTATTTTTGGGGCTTTTGTGCCCCTTTTTCCCCTATTTGAGGGATAGCAAAGCATGAAAGGCTACGTCTTGATCCTCGGCGCGATGTCCGATATCGCCCGCCCTCTCGCGCGTGAGTACGCCGCCGCCGGTTACAATCTCTACCTTGCCGATCCGCAGCCCGCCCTCTTGGCCGAAGATTGCGCCCGCCTTAAATCCCTCTACGGCATCGAGGCGAAGGCTCTCTCCTTTGATCTTCTCTATTTCAACGGCCACGAAAAATTCTTTCACCGTCTCGATCCGCGGCCGTCGATTGTCATCTGCATCGGCGGCTACCTTGGCGATCACCAGCTTGCAACAGGCGATATGGAAGAAGTTTCCAAAATCATCCAGATCAATTTTGTCGGCCCCGTTTCCATTCTCAATATCGCCGCCGACTGCTACGAGAAAGAAAAATCCGGCTTCATCGTCGGCGTCGGTTCGGTGATGGGGCAGAGGGGTTTTCACAGGCACTACTTTTACAGCGCGGCAAAAGCGGCGTTCTCCGCGTATCTCTCCGGCCTGCGCAACCGGCTTGCATCCAGCGGCGTGCGCGTGCTCACCGTGAAGCCCGGATTCGTGGCGACCAAGATGACCGCCGGAATTTCTTTTCCCCGCTGGCTTATATCCAGCCCGGAAAAAGTGGCGCGCGATATTTTCCGCGCCCAGCAAAAGGGGGGGGACGTTTTATACACGCCCGCCTATTGGAAATTCATCATGTGGATTTTCATCCACCTCCCCGAACGCCTCTTCAAGCGGATGAAGTTTTAGGCGAACGCATGGCAACGCCATTCAGGGAATATGTCGACATCGATAAATTCAAGCGGCTGCCAATCCGCCCTTTACACGTCGAGATTGCGGACTTCCAGCGCGTGGCGGTAGATAAAGTCGCGGCGCGGCTCCACCAATTCCCCCATCAGCAGGCTGAAGATGTCGTTCGCCTCCACGGCGTCTTCCACCTGCACCTGCAGCAGGGTGCGCTTGGCGGGATCCATCGTGGTCTCCCAGAGCTGTTCGGGATTCATTTCACCCAGCCCCTTATAGCGCTGGACGTACATTCCATCGCGCGCGGCGGCCAGAATCCGGTCGACCAGCGCGCGGATATCGGTGCATTCCTGCGGCTCTTTCCCTTTCTCCTCGATGGTGAACGGGGGGGTGAGCGCATCCTTGATTTTATTTTTCAGTTCCAGCCCCTTCTGGTATTCGGCGGTGGTGATCACATCCCAGTTGATGAGGCTGTGAACGCCGGTTTTGGGATTGAACCAATCGAAGGCAAAGCCGCCGTGCTCGACGTGCGGCACAATGCGGTTTTTCGGGCTGGTTCCTTCGCAGCCGCGCATCACCTTATCCAGGTTTTCCTGTTTGGTGAAAAACTCCTTGTTGTTCACCCCGGCGCGGTGCAATGCGCGCAACAACTCTTCAGGATGCCCCTTGCCGACCAGCCGGTCCACCTGCCCCAGGTAATCGGACATCAGGTTCACCTTGCTTAGCAATTCGTCGCCCGCCAGTTTTTTGCCGCCGGCCAACGTCACCGAGAGGGAGGCGGTCGCCTCTTTCAGCAGATGGGTGTTGAGCTCCTTTTCGTCCTTGATGTACCGCTCGCTCTTCCCCTTGGCGATCTTGAAAAGCGGGGGCTGCGCGATGAAGAGGTAGCCGCGCTTGATGACATCTTCCATGTGGCGGTAAAAGAAAGTGAGCAGCAGCGTCCGGATGTGGCTGCCGTCCACATCGGCGTCGGTCATCAGGATGATCTTGTGATAGCGGATTTTGTTGATGTCGAAATCCTCCGCGCCCGCGCCACCGCCGATGGCCGTGATGAGCGTGCGGATTTCCTGCGATGCCAGCATCTTGTCGAAGCGCGCCTTTTCGACGTTGAGGATTTTGCCCTTCAACGGCAGAATCGCCTGGTAGCGGCGCTCGCGCCCCTGCTTGGCGGAACCGCCGGCGGAATCCCCTTCCACGATGTAGAGTTCGCACAGTTTCGGGTCTTTTTCCTGGCAGTCGGCCAGTTTGCCGGGAAGGGATGAAAATTCCAGCACCCCCTTGCGGCGGGTGAGGTCGCGCGCCCGCTTGGCCGCTTCGCGCGCGTCGGAGGCGATCATCGATTTTTGGATGATCATCTTGGCGGTCTGCGGGTTTTCCTCGAAAAACGTGTCGAGGGTTTCTTTCACCACCGATTCGGTGATCCCCTTGATCTCGCTGTTGCCCAGCTTCGACTTGGTTTGCCCCTCGAACTGCGGATTCATCATCTTCACGCTTATGACGGCGCAAAGCCCTTCGCGCACGTCGTCGCCGGTGATGGTCTGGTCCTTTTTCAGCAGCTTGCTGGCGGTGGCGTATTGGTTGATGCTGCGGGTGAGCGCCGCGCGGAAACCGGTGAGGTGCGTCCCCCCCTCCGGCGTATTGATGTTGTTCACGTAGGAAAAAACGTCTTCTTTGTAGCCATCGTTATAAATCATGGAAAATTCGATGGTGGTGGTGCCCTTTTCCCGCTTCATGTAAATCGGGTCGGGGAATATGGTGGTTTTCGTGCGGTTGATGTATTTCACGAAGGAGACGATTCCCCCCTCGTAATAAAACTCGTGTTCCTTGTCGGTACGCTCGTCGACGATCTTGATGCGGATGCCGCTGTTGAGGAAGGCCAGCTCACGCAGCCGGAGCGAGAGATAATCAAAGTTGAATATCGTTTTTTCGAAAATGGTTTCATCCGGCTTGAAGCGGACTTTCGTGCCGTGGCCGGTGGCCTCGCCGATTTTTTTCAGGGGAGCCTTTGGATCGCCTTTTTCGTACCGTTGGGTCCATACGGCTCCGTCGCGGCGTATCTCCAATTCCAAAAACGCGGCAAGCGCGTTCACCACGGAAACGCCGACGCCATGCAGGCCGCCGGATATTTTGTAGCCGTCGCCTTCGAACTTGCCTCCGGCGTGCAATACGGTCAACACCACTTCGGCGGTCGATACCCCCCGGTCGGGATGTATTTCAACCGGGATGCCGCGGCCATCGTCTTCCACGGAAATCGATTCGTCGGAATGGATGACGACATTGATGTTTTTGCAATGTCCCCCCATCGCTTCATCGATGGCGTTATCGACAACTTCGTATACGAGGTGGTGCAGGCCCCTTTCGCTTACATCGCCGATATACATGGCGGGACGTTTACGTACCGCTTCCAGGCCTTCCAGAATCTTTATCTGTTCGGCGCCGTATTTGTTATTTACTGTTTCCATAATATTTAAATAGAATTTGTAGCAGTAGTAGAGCCTGTGGATTCCGTGGATAAGCCGTATTCGGCAAGGTTATTCAATAACGAAGCTTTTTGATAACCTGTCGAGAAATGTACCGGGGTATCAACAGCTAATGGCCTAAAAATCTTTTGCACAGTTTATCCCCATCTCCATTAAAGCGTTATTCACAATTCCAGCATTTTTTTTACAGCGGTTATGTCGCTGCAAATCTTGGTGTTAGTCTCAACTTCCTTCTTTATTTTCTGGTGGGCGTGGATAACTGTGCTGTGATCGCGCCCCCCAAAAACCTTGCCAATTTGCGGCAAGGATTCGTCGGTAACCTCGCGGCAGAGATACATGGCTATCTGCCGCGGCACCGTCATGTTGCGGCTCCGGTTTTTCGATTTGAGGTCGTTCGGTTTCAGCCCGAAATACTCGGTCACCGCCTTTTGTATCTGCGGAATGCCGATGTGTTTCTGCGCGTTCGAGTAAACGTCGTGCAGCACGTCGCGGGCGAGCACGAGATCGATTGGCACCCCCTTGAGCGATGAAAATGCGACCACGCGGGCCATGCACCCTTCCAGCTCGCGGACGTTCGATTTGATCGTTTCCGCCAGGAAGTGGATCACGTCCTCCGGCAGCTTGTAGCCGTTGACCTCCGCCTTGGTGCGGATGATGGCGATCTTGGTCTCCAGGTCGGGGGGCTGTATGTCGGCGATCAGGCCGGAAGCGAAACGGCTCCTGAGGCGGTCTTCAAGTTTTTTGATGTCTTTGGGGAACTGGTCGCTGGTGATGACGATCTGTTTGCCGGCGTGGAACAGCTCGTTGAACGTGTGGAAAAACTCCTCCTGCGTCGCGGGCTTCCCGGCGATGAACTGGATGTCGTCGATAAGCAGCACGTCGAGGTTGCGGAAGGTGTTCCGGAATTCCTCCATCTGCCCTTTTTGCATACGGGAGATCATCTGCGTCACAAACTGGTCGGACGAAAGATAAAGGACGCTCCAATCGGGGTGTTTGTCGAGGATGAACTGGCTGATCGACTGCAGCAGGTGGGTTTTCCCCAGACCGACGCCGCCGTAGATGTAAAGCGGATTGTACTTCGTGCCGGGGTTCAGGGCGGACTGCAACGACGACGCGTAGGCGAATTCGTTGCTCTTGCCGCGAACAAACGTCTTGAAGGTGTAGAGGGGGTTGAGCCGGACGGGAGCCGCCGCTTTGCGCTGTTTCGCTTTCACCGGGATCGGGGCGCGCGCCTCTTTTGTCCGGGCGGCGGAAACGGTGAAAAGGATCTTCCGCTCGCCGCCGGCGCCGCGGCTGACCGCCTCGGCGATGTCCCGCAGGTGGTTGCGTTCTATCCATCCCTGCGAAAACGCCGACGGCACCGTGAGCGTAACCTCGTCGTCGGTGATGGCGGCGATGGTGATCGGCTCGATGTGCGAAATGAAGTTGTGCGGGTCGATGCGCCGCTCAAGCTCTTTTTTGCAGTTATCCCAGAAGTTTTGCATGGAATCAGAGCTGGTAAATAAAGCTCGGTTTGTCGTTGGAAACGCCGGCGGCGCCAAGGGTTTCGCTGGAGACTTCCGCCAAGGAGATGGAGTAGAGCGTTTTTTTGAGCGAACTGGTGATGCGGCTCCAGAGGAGCTGCGTCAGGCAGTTTTGCGTCTTGCTGCAGGCCGATTGCGCCGTATCGTCGACACAGTCGGAAAGGATGATGTTTTCGTCCACCGCCTCGAAAATCTCGCCGATGCTGATCTGCGACGGCTCCTTGCCGAGCAGATAGCCGCCGCCGGGGCCGCGCACGCTTTTCACCAGTTCCGCTTTGCGCAGTTTCAGGAAAAGCTGCTCAAGGTAGTTGAGGGAAATGTCCTGCCGGGCCGAAATGCTGGCCAGCGAAACCGGCGAACCGGCCGGCTGAACGGCGAGATCGACCAACGCCTGAACCGCATAGTGTCCTTTGGTGGATATTTTCATAGACAGGGGAAATTCTATCAATATTTCCATCTATTTTAACGGTTTTATTTTCACCAAATAATGATAAAAGAAACAATAAGATACAAAAAGTTATCCACAATAGAGCGGTTGTGGATAAGTCCTATTTCCGATAATGGCGCACGGGTAAGCTTTGCGTTACTACAAGTAATGAAAAAACAATAAAATAGGTTCATTCGCCAGAGTTTGCCCTGAATGAAATGTGTGGGCCAAGGCGACAGCGTAAACCACGAATTGCACGAAGATCACGAATAATTAAAACAAAAATTTTTCGCCTCCCCCCATTCCCGTTCGTGTCATTCGTGATCTTCGTGGTTCAAAATCCCTTTCCGGAAAGGGATACTTTGCCACGCTCAGATACAATATCTTTGGTTCGGGATGAGCCGACGTTGCCGGTCAGGTCTCAGCGCGTGGTCGCAAGCTCCGCTTTCACCTCGCGGATGATGGCGGCCAACACCTCGGGCGAAACATTGGGCAGTATGCCGGCCGCCACTTTTTCCACGCTTGCGGCTGAGCCGCTGGGGGCGGAAGCGGCAACACGCGCATCCACTGGCGCGGCGGATGGCGGGCAGGCCGCGTTTTCAACGGAGGCGCCGCCGGTCATTGAGGCGCATGCGCCGCTTGCGGCTGAGCCGCCGCTGTGTTTGCCGCACGCGTTGCAATCGTTGCACGTTATTTTCCATTCCGGCAGGCCGAGGTTTTTTCCGATCTTCACCAACTCGTTCACCTGCGCGGTGGAAAGCGGCTTGGCATTTCCCAGCATCCTTGAATGGAAGGTTATTTCGGCCACATGTTCCATCCGCTCCAGCGTGTTGTAGGCGGCGAAAATATCTTTTCCCACGGTAACGCTGCCGTGGCGCTCCAGGATGACGGCGTCATAGTCCTTGATAGGCCCCTCGATGGAGCGGGGCACCTCGTCGGTGGAGGGGGGGGCGTAGTTCGCCGTCGGTATGCCGCCCAGCGTGAAGACCACTTCCGGCAGCAGGCACTGGGCCAGCGCGATGCCGGAGACGCTGAACGCCACGCAGATGGTGGGATGCGCGTGTACCACCGCGCCGATATCGGGCCGCTGGCGGTAGCAGGTGAGGTGCATCGCAAGCTCGGTGGACGGGTTGCGCGAGCCGGAAATTTTCTTTCCCTCCATGTCGACGATGATGAAATCGTCCACATTGAGGTATCCCTTGTGTACGCCGGTCGGTGTGGTCAATATCCGGTTCGCGTCCAGCTTCACCGAGAAGTTGCCGTCGGTGCTCGATATCCACCCGCGGGCGTGTACCCTGCGGCCAACCTCAATCATGTCCAACCGGTGCTGATATTCAGTTTTCACGGCTCACCTCATCCACAATGCCGACGATCACGGAATGCACCGCGCCGTTCGGGTTCAAAAAAAGCTGGCGGGCGGCGTTTCCCTCGGTCTCCACCAGCACGATATCGCCGGGACCGGCCTGCACGAAATCGCACGAGAGGAACGTCTCGCCCTGCGGTTTCAGCTCCGCATCCAGCGGTTGCACGATCATTATCTTCGCTCCCCGGTATATCGGCTCCTGGTGCGACGTGGTGATGTTGCCGACAACTTTGCAGAATTTCATAGGCGTGTCTCCCTGTTGAGCGGTTCGTCCACGATGCCGACGATGCCGGCGTCCACCGGTCCGTCGTTGTGCGGGCAGGTGTGCATCGCCTCGCGCCCCGCAATCCACGAAACAATGGTTCCCGGCCCGGCCTGCATGTTTGAATCCACCATCACCTGCGGCTCCCCCTTGGGCTGGAGCCGGTCGTTGACCGGCTGCACCAGCAGCAGTTTCACCCCCTTGAGGGTTTCCGTCTTTTGCGAGGCGACCACCGTGCCGATCACTTTGCCTAAATGCATATCACGTCACCTTCAAAATAAGGTCTTTGTGCGGGCGGGGAATGATCTCCACCGCCACCATCGCCGCCAGATGCGCTATCGCTTTTTTGGCGAAATCGGCGGCGGCCTCTATCTCCGCTATTTCGCCGGTCATGGTGAAAAACGATTTGCCCCCAAGGCCGTTGGCAAGCCGCATCTCGATCAAAAATATGTTGGCCCCCTTCGCCGCGGCGTCGGCGGCGAGGATGCAGGACGCGACGGTGAACGTTTCAAACACCGCCAGCGCGTCCACCGCGGGGGCAACGGCGCAGGCCTCCATCGCCGGTATGAGTTGCGGATGCGCGTTCGGCAGGAAAAGCTCGTCCACCATCATGTCATCACCGATGGCGACGCCCTGCCGGAAACTTTCTTCCACGGGGGAAACCGCACCGGCGAAGAGCACCATGTATTTGCCGGGGCAGAGCGACCGCGCGTCGAGCAGCTGCACATCAGCTTTTTTCATCACCTCGTCGCAGGTTTTTATCCCGCGCGCGATGGAGCGGAGCTCAAGAAGCGCCAGCGCCGGTTCTTTAATCATTTTTCAATCCTTATGAATCCGTTCACCTTCGTCACGGTGCCGGCGATGGAGGCGTGTATGGCCGCCCCCAGCTTGCCTTCCGGGATGGATGCGATCTTTTGGCCCCGCTTCACTTTGTCCCCCGTCTTCACCACCGGCTGCGCGGGCGCGCCAAGATGCATCGATAGGGGCAGGCTCACGGCGGGCATATCCCATAGCGTGCCGTGATAGGCGGGCTTGATTTCGTACTTCGACAACGCCAGCCGCCGGGTGAGCTTGTCTTTCGGCACACGGCGCACCGCGCGGTAGGTATCGGCCTTTAGTTCCTTTTTTTCCGGCGTAAACCGGATGCCGCGTTCGGAAAGACTCCTTTTAAAATCTCGGAAAAACCGGCGCGGCGAAAGCGCGATGGGGCAGGCGAAAAGATCGCAAACGCCGCACTCGCAGCAGAGGAACGCGTTGAGCACCGTCGCTGCCTCCGGCTCGCGTTGTTCGTTTATCACCCGCATGATGGCATGCGGCTCCAGCGCGTGGCCGTTGAGGGAGCGCGGGCAGAGGTCGGTGCAGTAACGGCATTGCTCGCACGCCCCGCGCGAGAGGCGGATGTCGGCGGCCAGCGGGCGGTTCAACCGCGCCACATGTGGATTGTCTTTTGGAAGGATGAAGAGGCCCGCGGTGGTTTTCGTCACCACCTCTTTTTCGGGATCGGCGAGGCGGCCCATCATGGGGCCGTTCAGCAGCACCGCGTAATCGTCAATCAGCGGCCCGCCGCAGCCGGCGATGATATCGGCCAGCGATGCGCCAAGCGGGACGCGGTGGACACCGGGGTTTTTTATTTCGCCGCCGACGGTTATCACTTTGTCCGTTACCGCTTCCCCTTTTGCGGCGCGCGCGATGTTGGCCAGGGTGGCGACGTTCTGCACCACCACGCCGACGTTCAGCGGTATCCCCGCTTCCGGCACGATGCGGCCGGTGGTTTCATACACCAGCACCTGTTCGTCGCCGGAGGGATAGAAATTGCCTAGGGGAAAAAGCTCCATCCCCTTTTCCCCCGCGATCAGTTTTTCAAAACGGGCGGTGGCATCGTGATATTTTTCTTTCACGCAGAGCAGGCCGCGCGAAGCGCCGGTCTGGCGCATCACGTGGCGCAGGCCGTCGACGATTTCTTCGGCGTTCGATTCCATCACGAACTGGTCGGAATACAGGAGCGGTTCGCACTCCGCGCCGTTCGCCAGCACGGTATCGACCCGCGCGGCGAGTTTGACGTGCGTGGGAAAGCCCGCGCCCCCGGCGCCCACAACCCCCGCTTCCCGCACCAGTTCGATGAGGTTCATATGATCCTGAAAGAATCTTTCAGCGTGCAGCGCCGCTCGCGGGAAAAATGGCGCGCGGTGGTAAGCCCCTCGCCGGTGGGACTGGCGATGGTGAACGAGGTGTACCCCTCGCCCCCCGCGCCGAGGCCCGCGAAGGAGGGCGCGTTCTTCACGAAGATGGAGGTGTTCACCGCCCGCGCCATCCGGCTGAGGTTATCGATGTTTTTCGAGTGCATCACGGCGGTGTGGCGGAAGCCGTGCTCGACCTCCACCGCGATGTCGATGGCGTTGTTCACGTTGGCGGCGCGGACGAAGCCGACCACCGGCATCAGCAATTCCATCTGCACAATCGGATCGTCTTTGGAAGCCTCGGCCACGATGAGGCGGATGTCGTCTTTCACATCGATATCGATGGATTGCAGGATGAGGCGGGCGTCTTTGCCGACCCAGTCTTTATTGACTTCGCCGTGGTCGCCGCCGCGTGCCGGGGCGCGGTTGATGATTTTCTTTTCCAGCCGCCGAAGCTGCTGCGCGTTGAGGATATAGGCTCCCGATTTTTTGAGTTCGGCCAGCAGTTTATCCGCGATGGCCTCCACCGCGATGATCTCTTTTTCCACGATGCAGACGATGTTGTTGTCGAACGACGCCCCTTCCACAATGCAGCGGGCCGCATTCGCGAGGTCGGCGGTCTCGTCCACCACCACCGGCGGATTGCCCGGCCCGGCGGCGATCACTTTTTTGCCGCTGGCCATCGCCGCGCCCACCACGGCCGGGCCGCCGGTGACCACCAGCAGCGCGATGCCGGGGTGTTTCATCAGTTCGTTCGCGCTGGCAATGGTCGGCACGGCGACGGTTGCGATCAGGTTCGGCGGCCCGCCCGCCTCCACAATCGCCCGGTTCAGCAGGTCGATGGTGAAGAGCGTCACTTTCTTCGCTGTGGGGTGGGCGTTCACAACCACCGCGTTGCCGGCGGCTATCATGCCGATAGCGTTGTTGATTATTGTTTCCGTTGGATTGGTGCAGGGGGTGATGGAACCGATGACGCCGTAGGCGGCGCGTTCCAACAGGGTGAGGCCGTTATCGCCCGTCCAGGCTTCGGTCTCGAGGATCTCGATGCCAGGGGTTTTGGTGATGGCGAGCCGGTTCTTTATCAGCTTGTGTTCGTAGCGGCCCAAACCAGTTTCGTCCACCGCCATGCGGGCCAATTGCCCCACGTTGGCCAGCGCCGCGCGGCGCATCGCCTCGATCATCCGCCCGCGCGCTTCCAGCGGCATCGAGCCGAGCGAGCGTAAGGCCGCCGTTGCCGCCGAGACCGCATCGGCGATGGTGGCGAACACCCCCATGCCGGACATTTGCGCGGGGGCCGATGCGCGCGCGGGGCCGCTTAACGCGCCGGTTGCGGCAAGCCGCTTGGCCACCCGCTCCACGGCGGCGGCAATCTGCTCTTCACCGAATTGCATGGTTCAAAGCCCTCTTATTTTATTCCGATATCGGCGGCGTACTTGTCGTACATCACCTCGCCGTTGATTTCCCACGTATCGACGATCGCCATGATGACGGCGTCGACGGGCCTTCCCTCGGTCTGCGTGGTCTGCCGCGCGGACGAGCCGGTGGCGAAGAGAACGACTTCCCCTTTGCCCGCGCCCACGCTGTCGGCGGCCACCACGTAGTTGTTCGTGATCTTGCCGTAGGCGTCCACCTGCTGGACGAGAAGGAGTTTCAATCCCTCCAGTTTCTCGTCCTTGCGGGAGGCGACCACGGTGCCGGTTATTCTGCCGAACATCATGGCTTAGCCCTTCTGCCCTTTGGTTTCCTTGCGGGCTTCTTCCAGGCGGCCGAGCGGCAGCACGAGATCGATGTTGGCGTGCGGGCGCGGAATGACGTGAACGCTCACCAGCTCGCCCACTTTTTCGGCGGCGCGCGCGCCCGCTTCGGTGGCGGCCTTCACCGCGGCAACGTCGCCCCGGACGATGGCGGTGACGAAACCGCCGCCGATCTTTTCGTAACCGACCAGCTCAACGCGCGCGGCTTTCACCATCGCGTCGGAGGCCTCCACCATCCCGGTAAATCCTTTTGTTTCTATCAATCCAAGCGCTTCAGCCATACCAAATCCTCCTGTTAACAATTAAAGGTTTATTTACTCTTTTTTCGCGCCCTTGAGGGGAATTCCTTCAAGGCTGTTCATCGCTTTCATCGCCGCTTCCGCCGCCGAATCGATCTCCGATTCCGGCCCGGAGAGGTAGAGCCGCCCGAGGGCGCCGAACGGGCGCACCTCGATAAGCTTTATGTTGGCCGCTTTTTCCGCTTCGTTCGCGGCGTAGATGACGTAGCCCGCCGGTTCCGTTTCCAGTATGAAGAGGCTCTCGCCGGGGAGGATCATGCTGCCGCCGCGGTTGCGGTTGATCAACTGACACTGATACGGCTCGACGGAGCGGATGATCTCGTTGCTGGCGAGGTGCGGCTTGATGCGGTCGGATTCCTTCACCTCAAGGTAATCCAGAATCGCCTTGCCGGCCGACATGACCTCTCCCTTGTCCTGTTCGTGTATTTCAAGGAGGCCGTAGGCGCGTTCGACTATCTGCACGGCGGGCTGCACCTTGGTCGCCTTCAGGGCGATGTCGAGAATGCGGTTGATCGCCAGCCCCGGCGCGATCTCAACGAAGAGGGAAGCGTTTCCCGGCACCGGGGGGAAACCTTTCGCCGTGCTGCCGATGAACGTGGCAAGCTGCGGCTGCAGGCTGTCGAGGAACACATACGTCCGAAGGGTTATCATCATCGCTCCTTACAAAATCTGTTTCTGTCCTATGACCGCTTCTATCTTTTTTTCCGCGGCGATGGCGCGCCCGCGGCCTTTTATCCGTATGAGGGTGTACAGCGCATCCACGATGCTCATCTGCGCCAGGCGCGAGGCGATAGCTTCGCCGCGAAAGGCGGTCTCGCGCGAGGAGGTCAGCAGCACCACGTCGGCCTGCGCCGCCACGGGGGAGCGCGGGTTGCTGGTGATGACCACCGTTTTGGCGCCCGCCTGCCGCGCCACCGCCAGCGTCTCCACCGGGTCACGCGTGCGGCCGGAATGGGTGATCGCCAGCACCGCGCCGTTCGGCCCCAGCAGCGAGGCCTCCATCATTTGCAAATGGGAGTCGCTTTGCGCCACCACATTGAGGCCGAGGCGGAAGAGCTTGTTATAGGCGTCCTGCACGTTCGCGCCGGAAGTGCCGACGCCGATGACGAGGATTTTATCCGCCTTGTCCAATAGATCGGATGCCCGCTCAAGCGCGGCGGCATCCAACACCTCAAGCGTTTCCTGCAGCGTTTGCACGTTGAAAGCAAAAACCTTCTGCATGACTTCACCGGGCGTATCCCCTTCTATCACCTCTTCGCCGGTGAATGAGCGGGACGGGACGACCAGCTCGCGCGCGATCTGGAATTTGATGTCCTGATATCCCTCAAAACCGAGCGTGCGGCAAAAGCGGATAACGGTTGCTTCACTTACATGCGCGTGCGCGGCCGCTTCGGCGACGGTGTAGCCCAGTACTTTGGCGGGATGTTTTAAAAAGAGATCGGCGACAAGCCGCTCGGCGTTTTTGAGCGAGGGGCGAATGCCGCGGAGACGTACGAGCAGCCCTCGGTGATCGGAGAGATCGGAAACCGCCGGATTCGCCATATGGAGTAATAATATCGCGTGGCGGCGGATAAGTCAAGTGAAGCTACATTAAAAATTAAAAAAAGAAGTAGCGCAACAAAAGGAAGTGGCATGATCCCAAAAACTCCTAAAAACATCGAAAAAACTTCTAAATACTACAAAAACTATGTGAAAAAGACGTATTTGTTAATAAATGCTTTGGTGAAGAATAGCATAGGCCCGGTGAATTAATTTCGCTAAAGCAGATTATCTTAGATATTGAATCAGCACCAAAGGGTCGGCTCAGTTTAGAAATCAAAGATAAGCCGCTTGTTTATAACCCCCAAAAAGCACATTTTAAAACTTGACAAAAATACTAGGGTACTATAAAATTCGCGCTTGGAGTTAATACGGTTAGAGGGATGGTGCTCCTTTCCCCTTGCCGGCTGGTTTTTGTAAAGAGACGTTTTATTAAATGAGGATTTCGGGGCAAATGGGATTTGTTAATGGCCTGAAATGCCGCGAATGCGGTAAACCGTACAAAGTCGAACCGAAGTACGTTTGCGAAGAGTGCTTTGGGCCGCTCGAGGTGGATTACAACTACGGCGAAATACGGAAATCCATCACCAAGGAAAAGATACTTTCGCGTCCGCCCAACATGTGGCGTTACAAAGAGCTTCTCCCCATTGAGGGCGAGCCGGCCGTAAAGCTTTCCGTCGGCTACACGCCGCTTGTCCACTGCAAAAATCTCGGCAAGGCGTGGGGGATGCCGAACCTCTACATCAAAAACGACGCGGTGAATCACCCCACCCTTTCGTTCAAGGACCGCGTGGTTTCCACCGCGATCTCCAAGGCGATTGAGTTCGGCTATGACACCGTTGGCTGCGCCAGCACCGGCAACTTGGCCAACTCCGTGTCGGCCATCGCCGCGCACGCGGGGCTCAAGGCGGTCGTGCTGGTTCCCTCCGACCTGGAAGCGGGTAAAATCATCGGCACGCAGGTTTACAAGCCGAAGCTCGTGAAGGTTTTGGGCAACTACGACGATGTGAACCGGCTTTGCACCGAGATCACCTCGAAATACAACATCGCCTTCGTGAACATCAACATCCGCGTTTTCTACGGCGATGGAAGCAAGAGCTACGGCCACGAGATCGCCGAACAGCTTGGTTGGAAAGCGCCGGACCAGGTGATCGTTCCGATCGCCGGTTCGTCCCTCATCACGAAGATTTACCGCGCGTTTAAAGAATTTGAAATGCTCGGCTTCATTCCCGAAGTGAAGACGCGGGTTTTTGGCGCGCAAGCGACCGGTTGCTCTCCCGTCACCACCGCGGTGAAGGACGGAAAGAAAAACTTCAAACCGCAAAAGCCGAGCACCATCGCCCGATCCATCGCCATCGGCAATCCGGCCGACGGGTACTACGGTATCAAGACGATCAACGAATCGGGCGGCTGGGCCGAAGACGTGAGCGATGAAGAATTGGTGGCCGGCATAAAAATTCTCGCCGAGCACGAAGGGGTTTTTACCGAAACCGCCGGCGGGGTAACGGTGGCCGTCACCAAGAAACTTTTGGATCAAAAGCGGCTCGATCCTAACGCCGTTACCGTTATGTGCATAACCGGAAATGGGTTAAAGACCCAAGAGGTGCTCCATGGGAAGGTGGATGAACCGCCGATAATCCACCCAAGACTTGAAGAGTTCCAAAAAATATATAAATAAGCATCATATAAAAAGATATAGGAGGAGTGATGGCTGTTAATGTGAGAATACCAACACCGTTGCAAAAGCTTACCGGTGGGAAAGGTGATGTATCTGCAAGCGGGGCAACGGTTAAAGATGTAATTGACCAAATGGAAAGTAATTATCCAGGTTTCAAAGAGAAACTTTATAACGAGGATGGAGAGCTTCGCCGATTCATTAATATTTATATAAATGAAGAAGATATCAGGTTTCTCGACTCCGATAGCTCGTCAGTTAAGGATGGAGACACTATTTCCATCATTCCGGCAATAGCGGGCGGGTATTGACCATACAAAAATTCATCATAAAAAAACATATAAACAGGCGGAGCCAACAGCAGTATGAAGTTCACACCGGAACAGGTTAAGCGATATGCCAGGCATATCATTCTCCCGGAAGTTGGGGGGAAGGGGCAGGAAAAACTGCTGAACGCCAAGGTTCTTCTCCTTGGCGCCGGGGGACTTGGTTCACCTCTTGCCCTTTACTTGGCCGCCGCCGGCATCGGCAACCTCGGCATTATCGATTTTGACGTGGTTGACAACTCAAACCTCCAGCGGCAGATCATTCATGGCACCGCGGACATCGGCCGGCTTAAAGTCGATTCGGCAAAGGACAAAATCAACGGGCTGAACCCCGATGTGAAAGTGACCATCTACAACACGCGGCTCGACAGCACCAACGTGCTTGATATTTTCAAGGACTGGGACATCATCGCCGACGGGTGCGACAACTTTCCGACCCGCTATCTGGTGAACGACGCGTGCGTGTTGCTCGGCAAAACGAACGTGCATGGATCCATTTTCCGGTTTGAGGGACAGGTGACCGTTTTCAAATCACCCGAAGGGCCCTGCTACCGCTGCATGTACCCGGAGCCTCCGCCGCCCGGCATGGTGCCGAGCTGCCAGGAGGCCGGCGTGCTTGGCGTTTTGCCCGGCGTTGTCGGTAACCTGCAGGCGGTCGAAGTCATCAAACAGATACTCGGCATCGGCGAATCGATGATCGGCAAGCTGCTGCTCTACGACGCATTGAAGGCTGAAACGCGGAAGCTGCGGGTGCGCAAAGACCCGAAGTGCCCGCTGTGCGGCGAACACAAGACGATCACCACGCTGATCGACTACGAACAGTTTTGCGGAGTGCCGATTGGACACGAAGGATAAAAAACTCGCCTTTCTCGTGATGACCGGGCCGGACAGCCAGGACATCCACAACGTGATCGGCTTGGCCGGCGCGGCCCTCGAAAAGGGAATCGGCGTCGACATCTTTTTGATGCACCGGGGCGTGCTCAACGCCTCCGTGCCGGGACTCTACGCGCTGGCGAACAAAGGGGCGGCCGTCACCGTTTGCGCGCACAACGCCGGCGAGCTGAAGGCCCACCGCAATGAAAAGTTCAACTACGGCAGCCAGTTCGACCACGCGAACATCGTCAACGATGCAACCCGCTATCTGGCGTTTGCATGAAAAAGATTGCCGTGCTCTTTACCGGTTTGCCGCTTGGCACGAATCACGCCGGCGAAAAACTGCGGATGAGCCTCGGCCTTATGCTGAACGACGGGAACGAAGTGCATCTGCTTTTTATGGGGAACGGGCGGCGCGCGCTGGAAAAGCTGGATGAGGCGGCCGCGCACATGCATCCGGTGAACAAGCACGTGGCGATGCTGGCCCGGCTGGGGGCGCGTTTCCACGTTGAAGACGGCGGCGGTTTCGGCTACCTCCCGGAGGTGGCCGCGAAAATGAAGATTATCCAAGCGCCGGAGGCCGGCGCGCTGATCAACGATGCCGATGCATTTATACATTGAGAAGGAAGTGACGCGATGAAAGCGACCCAACTGCCCCCGTACCTGCGGGTGCCGGTTATCACCGCATACGAAGAGGCGGTGCTCGACCGTATCGGCAATACCCCGTTGCTCAAAATCCAGAACATCGTCAAGGATTTCGGCAACAAGGATATCGAAATATACGCCAAGGCGGAGTGGACCAATCCGGCCGGCAGCGTGAAAGCCCGCCCGGCGCTGCGGATGGTGCGCGACGGCTTGGCCAGCGGCGCCTTCAAGCGCGGCATGGAGCTGATCGATTCCACCAGCGGCAACACCGGCGTGGCGTACGCCCTTATCGGGCGGATCCTCGGCTTCAAGGTGAACCTCGTCCTCCCCGGCAACGTCTGCAAGGCGCGCAAGGGAATCATGGCGAGGCAGTTCAAGGCGAACTTGATCCTTTCCGACCCGATGGAGCAATCCGACGGCGCGATCAAGCTCTGCCGGAAGCTGTATGAGGAAAACCGGGACAAGTACTTTATGCCCGACCAGTACAACAATCCCTCAAACTGGATGGCGCACCGCGACACCACCGCCCGCGAAATATACGAGCAGACCCAGGGACGGGTGACGCATTTTCTGGCGGGCATCGGCACATCGGGCACGCTGATGGGGACCACCCGCGGGCTTAAGGCGCTCAAGCCGGCGGTGAAAGCGTATGCCGTCGAACCGGCGGAAACGCTGCACGGCATCGAAGGGTTGAAGCACATGGACAGCTCAATCGTGCCGGGCATCTACGACATCTCGGTTTATGATGAAAAGATTTCCATCACCACCGACGAGGCGTACCATATGGTGAGCCGCATCGAAGAGGAAGAAGGGCTGCTGGTCGGCACCTCCTCCGGCGCGGCGCTGGCGGCGGCGATGAAGCTGGCGGCGCGCATCGACAAAGGGACGCTGGTCATAATCTTCCCCGATAGCTGCGAAGAGTGCGTTATCGCGCACGGGGAATTTTAGTTTAATGCGGTTGCTGATTATCCGCGACGTGGAAAGCGAAGCGCTGAAATACGTCGATCTGGCGCGCGCGGACCAAAAGATCGTCCTGATGCAAAACGCGGTTTACGACGCCGCGCTGCGGCAAAAAGGGCTGTGCCTTGCCGAAGACGTGAAGGCGCGCGGCATACAGGGGGCGCGAACGATAGATTATTCCGCGCTGGTCGACGAGATTTTCAGCGCCGAAAAAGTGCTCTGCATTTGAAAAGGAAAAGAAGATGAAAGCCGACGCCACCCTCGACATCAAAGGGGAAGTTTGCCCCTATACCTTCGTCCACTCGAAGTTGGCGCTTGAGGATTTGGCCCCCGGCCAAATCCTGGAAGTGATAACCGACCACAAGCCGGCCACGCTGAACGTGCCGCGCAGCGTGGAAGCCGAAGGCCACAAAGTTCTGGAAATCTCCCAGATCAACGGCACCGACTGGAAAATGGTCTTCCAGAAAAAATCCTGATCGGGCTTCTTGCGGTAGGTCGTCTTCAGTGCCGCATGGGCCGCGAAACGGATGATGGGGACGTATGAAGGATATTGGCCAAATACGCTGGCAAATTCAGGCGGGACAGTTCGAGTTCAGCCGACATGCGTTTCTCCGGGCGGTCGAGCGCAATATCAGCGAGCAAGAGATTCGCTTCGCCGGGGCTATGGCGGAGATCATCGAAGAATACCCCGACGACAAGTATTCACCAAGCGCGCTTCTTCTCGGATTCACCGAAAAAGGTGTTGAGATCGATGGCCCGCAACACACGGTGAATTTCATAATCGGTGGGAGCGGTGAAGAAGCTGTCCGGCACCGCCACGGCGGGAATGTTTAAATAATCCCACCATGTTATTGATTTTTCATATACGCCAATTTCATGTTATGGTTCATCCTACATCGCGTGTCAGGCGGTCAGCAGGCAGGCGTGGACGCTCATTCCCGCTCCGTAGACCAGACAGAGGCATCGTTCACCGGGGGCGGCTCGCGGCAACACCGTTTCCAGTATGAACCAAATCGTGGCGGAGGAGAGGTTTCCCACGTCAGCCAGCACCGCGCGGCTCGCCGCCATCGCGCTTTCGTCCACCTTTAGCGCGTCGCGCACCGCGCCGATGATCTTTTCACCGCCGGGATGAACCGCCCAATGGCGGATATCGCCGGCGGAAAGCCCTTCCTGGCGCAGCAGCCGCGCCACCAGTTCTTCAGACGCCTTGGCCACCAGCGACGGCAGGCGCGGTGATATCCGGTTGTTGAGGCCGCCGTTGCGATAGACAAAGCGAACCGCCTCCCGCTCTTCCGGAACATAGGCCGATGCGCTGCCGCCAACCAGCGATCCGCTCCGGCGGGTCCAGAGCACCGCCGCCGCCGCGCCATCGCCGAACAGCGCGTTGGAGACGATGAGGCTGGGGTCGTCACCCATCTGGAACGCGGCGGAGCAGACCTCCACCGAAACGCTGAGCACCGCCCCGCTTCCAACGGCACGGAGGATGCCGGAGGCCACTTCGATATTTGGCACAGCTCCGCCGCAGCCGCTGCCGGCCAGGTCGTAGGCGCGGATGGTGCGCGGAAGGCCGAGCCGCTCGATCAGGTAGGTGGCGATGCCGGGGCAGAGGTAGCCGGTGCAGGTGTTCACCACCACGCCGGTCAGTTCAGCGGGGGAGATGCCGGCGGAGGCCATCGCCTTTTGTGCCGCCCGCACGGAAAGTTCCACGCTCCACCGCTCGAAGCGGGCCATCCGCGCGTCGTGATCTTCGCTCAGCAGCGTGGCGGTGTCATCGAAGCCGAAGTGCCGCCGCCGCACGCTGGGGTGCTCCATCACCTTGTCCAGTATTGCGCGCCCCTTGGCGGTCAACGAGTGGCCGTAGCGGACGGCAAGGAACTCTTTCACCTCCGCTTGCGTCAGCGACAAAGGGGGAAGGGCCGTGCCGATGCCGCCAATTCGTATTTCCATAGTGCCATTCATATTGTATTCCTTTTCAGGGGCGCAGGCCCAAGGCGCTGAGTCCCCGCTTCATCATGGGGGAATACCGCCACAGCGGCGGCCGCAAGCCAAGCATGCCGCCTATCTTCAACAGTTGAGGCGCGAATCGGGGGAGCCGTTCCCCCGCGATATGGAAATGCGGATTGCGCCGCGCCGCATCCTCAACCATCGCCAGCATGGCCGGAAGCGGGACGGCGGGTGAGCGGTAAAAAACCGGCTCCAGCATTTCTTCCGGCGTGGCGGTCAGCAGCCCTTCGGCGCGCGCCGTTTTCTCCAGCGGCGTGCCGGGATAAAGGCGGATGCCGCAGGTGACGTACGCCAGATCACCGGGCCGGACCGCATCTTCCGCGAAGGCAAGGGTCTGCCGCGCGGTTTCTTCCGTTTCCCCCGGCCCCCCCAGCATGAAGAGCCACATGCAGCGCATGCCGTGCCGCGCCACCACGCGCGCCGCTTCACGAACCTCCTTTGCGCCGTATCCCTTATTCAAGCCGCGCAGAACCGCGTCCGACGCACTCTCCACCGTCACGCCGATGGCGTTGAACCCCGCCCGCTCCATCTCCATCAGCAGTTCGCCGTCCAGGAAAAGCGGGTTCAGCTCCAGGCACTGAAACCGCGCCCGCCGCCGAAGGGGCGCGATGGCGCGGCAGACGGCGATGGCGTGTTCCTTGGGGAAGTTAAAAACATCGTCGACGAACTCGAAATCGCGGAATCCCCGCGCGATGCACTTTTCAATGGCGCGGGCAACTTCTTCGGGGCCGCGTATGTTCACCTTTTTTCCGTTGATCGCCCCGTAGGTGCAATAGGCGCAGCCGAAGCCGCAGCCGCTTTTGGTCCGCACCGGCACGCTCGCCATCGCGGCGCGGTAGCGGGAAACGTTTACCCACCGGCCGAAATCGGGGATGACCGCCGTGCCGTTGCACGGGCCGGTGGAACCGGGCAGCACCGACGGCGTTTTCGCGCCGTCTCCGCCGCTCTCTATCAACCCCAGCAAGCCGGTGAAACCGTCCCCCGCATCGCCGGTAATGGCGAAATCGGCCCCGCCGCGGCGCAACAGCTCTTCCGGCATCACTCCCACAGCCGCTCCGCCGATGATGACCGGCGCGGGGGAAAGTTTCCGTATCGTTTGCACCATGCCGGGAAGAAAATCGATGTACGAGACGGGGGCGGCCATCGCGTTGTTGTCGATGTTGCGCAGGGATATGCAGACGGCCCCCGGAGATGATTGGGCGATGGCATTGTCAAGCGCCCGATCCGGATTTTCCCCGAACATCAGATCAAGCATCGTCACATGATGTCCGGCCGCCGCGGCCGCCTCGGCGGCGAGACATGCCCCCGCCGGCATCACCGGCAGCGGCGTACGCGCCCTGTTGGCGCTGATAAAGAGGATGTTCATCTATTTCCAGAACCTTCCGGTTTCCAGTTCCTCCGTCAAATCGGCGTACAGCCCCAGCGTTTCCCGCCGGAACGCGGGATCCACTTTCACGTGTTCTTCCGCCACGGCGTGGCAGTAGCGGCAGGAGCCGCAGTCGATGTCGGCGCAACGCTGCTTCTTGAAACGCTCAAGGAATCCCCCCAGCTTCGCGTTTTCTATCAGCACCGGCGGCGTTCCTTCGAGCGATGACAGCATTCCCTGCTTTGCGCCGATCTTCCGCAGCTTGTTCATCTTCAGCGGATTCACCGCAAAGGGCCGCAAGAGATAGCGCAAAAAGCGCGCCGCTTTAGTTGCATTTCCAATACCGGCGTCCTTGTGGCCGTACGGTTGCACCAGATCCAGCAGGTTGCCGCCGTATGCGCCCTCCGTGTATGCCTTCACCCGCAGCGCCAGCAGCCAGGTGGGGGACATCCGTTCCACGATCTTGAAGTTTTCGTAACCCAATGCCCGGTAGTGTTCCAGGTCCTCCGGCCGTATCCAACTGGCGCGGATGAAGTTCACCGGGTCGGCCAGCTTATCGCCGGTGCAGCGCACCATGCAGTAGTCGATGTAAAACCCCTTGCTCTTGTGCCTGGACTGCGATGCGTGTGACAGCATGTTCATGTGGGTGCCGGACATGGCGCAGGAGTAGAAGCAGTGGTTGTTCACCAGCAGTTGCAAGTCGCAGCCGGCGGCGCGGCGCATTTCGGCGAGCAGCGCGAAGTCGCGGTTTACGGCGATGTCCTCCAGGCAGATGCAATCGGCCCCCTCGCTTTCCCAAAATTTCACCCGCCGCACGCTGTTCACCGCGGCGAATACGCCGATGCGGGTCTGAAACGGGTAGCCCTTTTTCACCATCTTCAGCAGTAGCGGGTGATTCAGCGTTACCGCATCGACGCCGATAACCGCCAGCCAGTCGAGCAGTTCACGAATGGCCCGTTGGCCGCCGCGCGTCGACTCCATGTTTTCCAGGCAGGAGGCGTTGATGAGGTAGTTGAAGCCCATTCCAGCACCGTGCACTTTCTTCACATACTTTTCCAACTGGCGCTTGCCGGTGGCCGGAAGGGTGAAGGAGGCCCGCCCCCCGCCGATGATATCGGCGGTGGTTTTGCCGTAAAGCTCGTAGACCGGGAATCCCTTGAGCGCACCTATCAATGCGGGGTCGAAGTTGCAGGCGACGCTCAGTTTCACGGTTGTTCCCCTATTGCTTTGCCGCCGCGTGGGCCGCCTTGAAAAGCGGCGCGGGGAGCGCGAGGCTGAATATCACTTTCGCCTCCTTCTCCACGCGGAACACAAATATCGACGGATCAACGATGTTGTAATCCTTTATGAACGCCACCGGAACCGACCCGGCGATCAGCGCCCCTTTATCCGTCCGTTTCACCGTCACCGGTATGGCGGTTTCACGCGTTACGCCGTGGATGGTCAACTTTCCCTTGACGAGGGCGGAAAAGCTTTCCCCGTTGAACGGCAACGGAGGCAGGTTTTCCATGCCGGTTGTCTCGAAGGTGATGTTGGGATACTTCTCCGCTTCCAGGCATTCGTTGCGCATTTTTTCGTCGCGGCGGCCGTTATCCGTGTCGAGACCTTTGGCTGGAATCGTTACCAGCGCCGCCGCCTCCCCCGGCATTCCGGCGTCCGGGATGTTCACCGTTACGGTGAACTGTTTTGCGTTGCCATGCACCATATGCAGGGTGGAGCCGAGTTCAAAGCCAATGGCGCCGTCGGCCGGGGTGAGGGTGTATTCGCCGGCGGCGGCCGCGATTGGGGCCGCCGCGACGAATGCGGCGTACAGGAGCGGGCGGAGCGGTGTATACATGTTCATGGCCGTTTTCCTTTCGATTCCGGGCGGAATTCCGTTACGAACATCACGGCAGGCAATATTAACAGGTCGCACAGCAGGGCGAAAGCGATGGCCAGCGCCGCCAGGATGCCGAAGTGCCGGGTGGGGAGGAAGCCTGAAAAGGCGAACACGGCGAACCCCGCCGTGAGTATGACCGAGGTGTAGAAGATGGCGGCCCCCGTGCCGTCGAACGCCTCCCAGAGTATTTCCGTCAAATCCTCCTTGTGGCGGTGCGTTTTTATCTGGTACAGGAAGTGGGCCGTGTCGTCCACCGCGATTCCCAGCACCACGCTGGCGATCATGATGTTGCCGATGTCGAACTTGGTGCCGGTTAAAAACATGAACGAGACGATGATAAAGACCGGTATCACGTTCGGTATCATCGCCAGCAGCGCCAGTTTAATGCTCCGCAGCAGCAGCACAAAGCAGGCAAGGATGGTGAGGAAGCTGGAAAGAAAGCTGGAGGTGAGCGTGTCCATCAGGTCGCGCTGCACGTTCAGTATCAGCGGGAACTGGCCGGTGATGGCCGCCTTGGCCGCGCCGGGGAGCGGGCTTTTCGCCAGCGCGGCGCCGGCTTGCGCCCGTATCGCGCGGTACTCGGCCAGCCCTATCGTTTTCATCCCCACGCTGATTCTGGCGCGGGAGTGCATGCGGTCGGTATAGGCGTTGAGCGTGCCGGGGTAAGCGGCCGCGGCCGTTTGAAATATCTGGTCGATGATGTAGCCGGGGGGAAGGGCGTAGTCGCCCGAAAAAATTCCGTGGATCTCGCGCAGCAGCGACGAAGGGGAATAGGCGCTTTGCACCCCCGGGATGGCGCGCAGTTCGCGGGTCAGGGCGTCAAGCTGCGCCAGCCGTTGCGGGTCGGCGAAGTCGCCCGGCTTTCCCTCCAGCACGATTTCCAGGCTGGTCATTCCCAGCCCCATCTCCTCGAAATGCCGGGTGGCGGAGCGGATATAGCTTTTTTCGTCGAAGTAGAGCAGTCCATTGGTTTGAAACTCTATTCCCGGCAGCCGCCATGCCGTGTAGGCCACCGGCAGGATCGCCAGCAGTATCAGCGGCCATGCCCAAGCGCGGGCGAAGCCGATGATCCGGTGGTAAAAGGGGGAAAGGTCGAGCGGGGAGGTTTCATGCCGCTTTTTCGCCAGCAAAATCACGATGGCGGGGAAGAGCCCAAAAAGCGCCGCGAACGCCACGCCGCAGCCGTACGCCATATAAAGGCCCAGGTGTTTTATCGGCGCGATGTTGCTCCATGCCAGCGAACCAAACCCCGTGGCGGTGGTCGCCAGGGCGAAGGCGCTCGGCCAGAGCTTGTCGCGCAACGTTTCCAGCAAGGCGTCTTGTGCCTCCACCCCCCCGTGCCAAGTGGCGGCGAACTGCTCAAGAATGTGGATGGATGCCGCGAGAGTGACGATGAAGAGGAGCACCGGCACGATGGCGGTTATGATGTTGAGCGGCTCGCCGAAGAGGCCGGCCATGCCAAAGACAAAAACCTCGACGAAGACGATGAGCAGCAGCGGCGCCAATATTAATCTCCAGTCGCGGAAGAGAAAGTAGAGCAGCCCGGCGGTGATAACAAGCAGGATCGGGAAGAATATCTTGACGACCTCTTTCGGCGTCTCCCCCAGGTAGTGGTTCAGCACCGGCTGGCCGGCGATGGTTACCCGCTCCGGGCCAAACCCCTTTTGCGCCAGCAGCCGTTGCGCCAGCGTGAATATCTCCCCCCGCTCGCCGGGGGCGGCTCCGGCCACCTTCAGCACGAAGATCAGGTAGTGCTTGTCGAACGAAAGGAGCGGGGCATCCCGTTCATACGGGTTCGCTTCCGCCTTTGGCCGGATGGCGGCGTAATCCGGCCCGCCGTCCGGCGCGGCGGGAACCATCGTGCGGTATTTGTCGACCGGGTTGAAGAGGCCGGAAACCCCTTTGATGGCGGCCAGACCGCTGGCCAGCGCGTCGGCGGCGGGGAGCGCCTCGTTGTTGCCGCCGGTGTCGACCATCACGAACATCAGTTCGTCGCTGCCAAACTGATCCACGAAGCGCTGGTAGGCGGCGCGGTCAGGGTCGTTTTCGGCAAAGAACATCTCGGTGGAGCTATCGATCTTCAGGCGCGTGGCGAGCCACGCGGCGGGGCTGGCCAGCAGCAGCGCCACCCCCAGCGCCGCCAGCGGCCTGCGGAGCACCATGCCGAACACCCGTGTCATACCGCCTTCCCTCCCTTTCACGTCAGTCAAAACTGTGGCGCGAGGCGAATTGGCCGCCGGTGAACCAGGCGCGGATATATTCGAGATTGTTGACCATCACCTTCAGCGCCCCCTTCTCGCGCCGCTTGACGAAGTTGTTGTCCTTGAACCATGCGGGGCTGAAAAACATCTTCATGTTCTCCCAGTTCATCAGCCGGTTGAGCCGCTTGCTGGAGAGGTGGCGCGTCCTGACATTGCAGATGAAGCCGTTGTAGCGGCGCAGGTCGTTTGCGTTGGTCACCAGCCCCATCGCAAGCAGGTCGCGCCGCAGTTCGGTGTTGGGGTATGGGGTGAGGCATTGCACCGCCGCCAGATCCACCTTCAGCGTCTTGGCGTAATCGAATACCGCCTTTACGTCCTCGGCGGTGTCGTCCGGGTTGCCGATAATGAAGCCGCCGAGGATGGCGATGCCGTTGGCGCGCAGGAGCGCTATCGCCTGATCCGCCCGTTCTTTGATATTCCCCTTCTTCAGGAAGGCGAGGTTCTTCTTGTGCATCGACTCGATGCCTAAAAAGACCAGGTAGAAATTCGCCCGCGCCATTTTCGGCGCCAGCTCCGGGTTGCTGGAGATGCCGAGCACCGATGCTTGCACGATATACTCCATGCTGTTGAGGCCGTTATCGGCGATGGCGTCGCACAACCGCATCAGGCGCGGCACGTCGAGGGTGATGTTGTCGTCCACTATGAGCACCGTCTTCACGCCGTCTTCCTTCAACCGCTTGAGGTCGGCGATCACCCGGTCGATGGGGTAGGGGCGGAAGCTGCGGCCGTACATGTTGGTGATGGAACAGAAGCTGCACTTCAGCGTGCAGCCGCGCGAGGTTTCTATAACGTCCATCTTCTTGGTCAGGTAGGTGAAATCGGTGAGCGCCCGGGCGCGGCGGTTGGGCGGCGGCAGGGTGGCTACGTCGGCCAGTTCGCCGGAGGGGTTGTGCACCACCCGTTCGCCATCGCGCCAAGACAAACCGGGAATGGCGGAAAAGGCCGATGTGGCGCGGGTGGCGCGGTTGGTGCCCGGGGCGGGTTTTGAAGCAAGCGTTTCGATCAGCCGGGGGAAGGCAATCTCTCCCTCTCCCCTGATAAGGAAATCAAACGGATCGCCCTCCAATTCATGCGGAACCATCGAGGCGTGGTATCCCCCCGCCACGATTTTAATGGAAGGATCGAACGCCCTGACGATCGCCATCACCGTGCGGGCGCTTTCGTACTGGAAGCTCATGCTGCTGATGCCGACCACCTCGGGACGGAACTCGGCAAGATAGTTCTGGAGATAGCGGCGTATCCCCCGGTGGATTAGAACCAGGTCGAGCACCCGCACATCGTGATCCGGCACTGTGGCGGCAAGGGAACAGAGTCCCAGGTTCGGTACGCGTATCATCCTGTGGAAGTTGCTGGAAGCGTCCGGCATTGCGACGAGGAGTATTTTCACGCCTCTTTTTTGGCTCTGTAAATCGGTTGTTTGTTCATAGCGATTTTCGCCTCCTCTGTAGGACAAGCTACTTGATTTGGTTCAATTCTTCCCTGAAATCCTCTTCCGAAGGATTGCGGATAAGCCGCGCCCCGCGGTGACCCGTAATATAACCATGTATCCAGTCGCTCAATACCTTAATACGGTTGCGGAAAAGGATTATGTGCATCAAATGTACCGCGGACCATAGGCACCATGCCAAAAAACCGGTAAAAAACAGACCGCCTATTTGAGCCACCGCCTTGCTGCGTCCTATGGTGGCCATTGTTCCCAAGTCGGTGTAGGAAAACGGTTTGTCGCATTTACCCACCAAATTCTTTTTAATGAGCCGGGCCACGAATGTCGCCTGTTGCATGGCCACGGGAGCCACAGCGGGGAGCGGATTGCCGTCTTTTCCCTTACAATGGGCCGCATCCCCAATGACAAATATTTCCGGGTGCGCCGGTATGCTTAGATCCGGCTCAACTATTGCCCTGCCGGCCTTATCCAAGGGGATATCCAATGTTTTCAACAGGGTGGATGCCTCTGTCCCCGCGGCCCATATTGTGTTTGTGGCTTTGATGAACCGGTTGCCCACC
Organism: Nitrospinota bacterium; assembly: GCA_016217735.1. NCBI lineage: Bacteria > Pseudomonadati > Nitrospinota > Nitrospinota bacterium. The sequence goes on along the minus strand of JACRGQ010000073.1, from coordinate 1,747 downwards.
TGTACGCCGTGAGGGGTGATTTCGGTTACCACTTGCCCGGTTATTACCTCCACCCCGAGATGTTCAAGATCCTTTTTAGCGTTGACGCTAAATTTTTCCGGCATTGACGGCAGCAGCCGCGCGGCGGCTTCGATTAAGTACACCTTGGTGCTGGCCGGGTCGATTTTTTTGAAATTTTCAACCAACGTATGGTTCGCTATCTCCGCCACCGCTCCGGCCAGTTCAACGCCGGTTGGCCCTCCGCCGACGATGATGAAACTAAGATATTTTTGGGCATCGGAATAGCGGTCGCACAATTCGGCCTTCTCGAAGTTGAACAGGAGTTTATCCCGTATGGTGAGGGCATCGTTGAGGGTTTTAAGACCCGGCGCGAATTTTTCCCATTCGTCGTGTCCAAAGTAGAAATGATGAACTCCGGTGGCCACCACAAGGATGTCGTAGGGTATCGGTTGGTGGTTGTGCAGGTGGATTTCGCGGTTTGCCTTGTCGATTTTTGTGACCCTGCTCATAAGGACGAGCGTGTTTTCCTGTTTGCTGAGGATTTTGCGGATCGGGGTGCAAATGTCCGCGGAGGAGAGCGCCGCCGTGGCCACTTGGTAAAGAAGCGGCTGGAAAAGATGGTGGTTGGTTTTGTCCACGAGGGTGATTTCAAAATCCTCATGATCCATCTGCTTGGCGGTGTATAGACCGCCGAACCCGGCTCCGATTATTACGAGTTTTTTCATAAGCCTTTTTCTTTTTGGCATCCGCGGATTCTAACATACCCAAAAGTGAGCCGTTCCATGCAACGGCGGCGTCAAGCAATACCTTATCTCTAAGGAAAAAACCCCTCCCAAGAGCTGGCGCCTGGGACGCTTATCGCAGATTGGCGGCGACACTGGGCATGACCATCGCCCTAAACATCTTGTTGATTTCCTCGGGAGAAAGAGGGTTCTTTTGCTCTATCCACCAGACCATGGTGGAGGTGAAAGATGACGCGAGGAAATGGACAAAGAGGTCGAAGGGGAGCTCCAAGCTATCCGTCTTTCCCAAAACGGCTTTGGTCTGGCTCCGAATGACATGTTCAAGAACATCCTGTATCGCCTGCCGGATAAAGGCCCGCTTCTTTAGGCCCAGCGCAAAATAGATATTCCGGTGGCTTTGGGCATGCTCGAACATGAACTGGCTGAAAGCCAGCACCTTCTCCGCCGGCTTTTGCCGGACAACCGGCTGGGCCGCCAGCATTTTTTGAAGGTTCTCGCCCAATTCCGCGAAGCCGCTTGAAAGAAGGTCGTCCTTGTCCTCGAAGTGCAGGTAGAAGGTGGAACGCCCCACATTGGCCCGGTCGATTATCTCCTGCACGATTATGGAATCGTAATCCTTTTCAAGGATAAGCGATGTCAGCGCTTCACGAAGCAGTTTCCTGGTCTTTTGTACCCTCCGGTCCTCGTTTCCCTTTTTCATAACACGACTCCTTCTCCAATGGACGAAATGCCGTCAGTATGCATTTCCGTACAAATCCCGGCTTTTATCCAATGTTGAACAAAACGGCGGCGGCGTTTCTTGCGCTCTCCGCTTGCCGCCATTATATTCAAATCAGGACATATGTTCAATAACTAACTTATGTGTTGTTGCGAGCACATTAACCGTCCGGTGTAGGAGCACATTACCTGTCCGGTTATATAAAACGTCCATGGAGGCGTTTTATGAGAAAGACGATGTTCGGGCAGGAGGTGTTACTCATGCGATTTCAAGAAGCGCATAGCGG
>JACRGQ010000072.1 GCA_016217735.1 Nitrospinota bacterium | reverse complement strand
CCGCTATGCGCTTCTTGAAATCGCATGAGTAACACCTCCTGCCCGAACATCGTCTTTCTCATAAAACGCCTCCATGGACGTTTTATATAACCGGACAGGTAATGTGCTCCTACACCGGACGGTTAATGTGCTCGCAACACCCTGAAGGAACGGGGTTGCCAGATTGGCATGGAAGCTTCAGAATATATAAATGGAATACTTCCACGCGGTCGAGCCCGGGGCCGGTCCGGCGGTTTCCACCGCTCCCGTACTGTTCGTTTCGCACGGCGCGCCGACGGTGGCCCTGGAACGGGACGGTTTTTATGCGGCGCTTGCCGCCTTCGGAAAAAAACACCGTCCATCGGCCATAATCACCGTCTCCGCGCACTGGCTCACCGAAGGCGCGGTGGAGGTGACCGCCATCGCCGGCATCAACGCCACCATTCACGATTTTTCCGGCTTTCCGGAAGATCTGTACCGGATGAAATATCCCGCCCCCGGCAGCGTGCCGTTGGCGCGCACGGTCGCCGGACTTCTGGCGGCAAAAGAAATGAACGTTGCGCTCAACCACGCGCGGGGACTCGATCATGGCGCATGGACGCCGCTGGCGATCATGTACCCGGAACACAACGTGCCGGTTGTGCAGGTGTCCATCCCGTGGCCTTCCGCCCCGGAGGTTCTTTTCACGATGGGCGAAGCGTTGGGCCGGTTGCGCGCGGGGGGCGCGTTGCTCATCGGCAGCGGGGGCATGACGCACAACCTCTCCATGCTGGCCGGGGGAACGAAGGAGGCCGCGCCGCTGAAAGAGGCGGCGGAATTCGACGCGTGGGCGGCGGCGAAAGTGCAAGACCGCGACGCGGCGGAACTGTTCGAATATCTGTCGCTGGCCCCCCACGCCGCGGCAATGCACCCCACGGCGGAACATTTTTTGCCGCTCTTCTTCACGCTCGGCTGCGCGCGCGATGACGACCGGCTCGAAACGGTTTTTGAGGGATTCCACCACGCCGCGCTTTCCATGCGCTCATTCGCGTTCACCGCCACGGGATAAAAAGGGAAATGCCGATGACCGGGCTCCGCCACGAAAAATTCCTCATCCGGCCTTTCGTGCCGGAAGACGCTCCCGCCCTCGCCCGCCATGCCGCCAACCGCAACGTGTGGCAAACGCTGAGCGACGACTTTCCGCACCCGTATACCGAAGAACAAGCCGCCAATTGGATCGCATCGGCTATGAACGCCTCGCCCCGCACCCACTTCGCCATAGAGGTGAAAGGAGAGGCGGCGGGGGCGATTGGTTATCGCGTCATGCCGGGAGGGTTCAACGCGGAGATTGGTTACTGGCTGGGAGAGGATTTTTGGGAACAGGGGATCGCCACCGCCGCGGTAGACCTCATGCTGGATCACATTTTTGCCCGGCACCCGGTGCCGAGCGTCACCGCCAATGTTTTCGAATTCAACAACGCTTCCATACGCGTTTTGCAAAAAACCGGGTTCAGGCTGATCGGCTGGCAAACCGCCACAAAGGCGGGCAAGACCGTGCAGCAGATCATTTACTCGCGCGGGCGCGGCGCGGGCGGGCGGGCGTAACGCTCCTTAAGTGCCCGCTTTTTCCACCCGGGCTTCTATGCGCCCTTTGCGCAAAAGGATTTCCAGCGGGTCGCCGGGCGAGACCAGCGCGGCGTCCTTGATCACCGTGCCATCCGGCAGGCGGGCGATGGCGTATCCGCGGTCGAGCACCTTCATCGGCGAGAGCATATCGAGCTTGCCCCCGGCGGCCGTGAATTTTTGTTTCATTTGCCCCAAATGCATCCTGAGCGTCCGCGCCATCTTTTCTTCCAAATGCGCCACATGCTCCATCTTGCGCCTGATCTGCTCGGAGGGACGCAACAGCCGCAAATGCTTCATCAGCGCCGCGAGGCGTTGGACTTTTTCCAGCCGCCGCCTTCTTGCCGCGTTGGCGATCCGGAGCAGGCATTCGTCCACGCGCCGCCGGTTCGGCTCGAAAGCGCGCGACGGGTCGGTGAAAACCGGGCGGCGGATGAGATCGGCGACGCGCCGCTTCTGTTCGCGCACCAGCGCCACCATGTCGCCAGCCATTTTCCGCTGGAGCTGCTCCACCGTGTAACGAAGGTCGGCCGCGTTCGGCGCCGCCAGCTCGGCGGCGGCGCTGGGGGTGCTGGCGCGCAGGTCGGCGGTGAAATCGGCGATGGTGAAATCTATCTCGTGTCCCACTGCGCTGATGACCGGTATCCGGCTGCGGTAAATAGCGTCGGCGACGATCTCCTCGTTGAAGGTCCAGAGACTTTCGGGGCTGCCGCCGCCGCGCCCGACGATGAGCAGATCAACATTGCCGTAGGCGTTGAAATCGTCGATCGCCTGCGCCACCTGAAACTTCGCCTGCTCCCCCTCCACCAGCACCGGAGCGAGGATCATCTTCACCGCCGGGTTGCGGCGGCGGATGATGCGGGCGATATCCTTGAACGCCGCGCCCACCGCCGAGGTGACAATGCCGATGGTTTTTGGATACGGCGGCAGCGGCCGCTTGCGCTCCTCGTCGAAGTACCCCTTGGCGGCCAGCTTCTTCTTGAGCTGCTCGAATTTTATCTGGAGCGCGCCCAGCCCCGCCGGTTCCACCCGGTCGGCGACCATGTTGTATTTTCCATAGGGGCCGTAGTTGCTCATCCGCCCGCGGACGATGACCTTCATCCCCGGCTCCACGCGGAACGGCACGCGCGCGAGCGACGTGCGCCACATGGTCACGTCCAGCACGTCCTTCTCCTCCTTCAGCGTGAGGTAGAGGTGGCCGGAGGTGTGGTACGTCGCCTTGCTCACCTCCCCCTCCACCCAGATGGAGGGGAACGAGCCTTCGAGCATATCCTTGATGAGCCGCGTCAGCTCGGTGATGGAGTAGACCTTCTCCTGTCCGCCCGGCGGGACGGTGGAGGCGAAATCGTACGCCATCAGGTGCGGTAATCCGCGTTGATGGTGACGTACTCGCGGCTGAGGTCGCAGAAGATGTACGAGGTGGAGGCCTTGCCCCTGTTGAGCACGAGGCGCATCAGAACTTTTTTCTTTTTCATTTCCGCCGCCAGAATGTCTTCGGATGTTTTCGCGGGAAGGCCGTTCTTGTACGCGGGGTATTTGCCGAAGTAAAGCTCCATCTTATCGGGATCGACCGGCACGCCGCTGTAACCCGCCGCGCAGATGATGCGCCCCCAGTTCGGGTCGCCGCCGTGCAACGCGGTTTTCACCAGCAGGCTGCCGGCCACCGCGCGCGCCACAGCCAGTGCCTCGGCCTCGTTCTTTGCTTTTTCCACCTTGATCTCGGCGATGCGCGTTACCCCCTCGCCGTCGCCGACGATCATCTCGGAAAGTTTCGCGCAGACGGCGGTGAGCGCCGCGACGAATTTTTTGTAGCCGGCGCTCCCCTTGGCAATCGGCGTGTTCCCCGCCGCGCCGTTGGCGAGCAGGATGAGGGTGTCGTTGGTGCTGGTGTCGCCGTCTATGGTGAGGCGGTTAAAGGTATGTTGGGCGGCCTCCACCAGCGCGGCTTGCAGCACCGGCTTGGCGATGGCGGCGTCGGTGAGCGTGAAGGCCAGCATCGTCGCCATGTTCGGGTGTATCATCCCGGCCCCTTTGGCGCTGCCCCACACGGTAACCGTCTTGCCGCCGATTTTCGCCCGCGCCGAAGCCTCTTTGGGGCGGGTGTCGGTGGTCATGATGGCGCGGGTAAAGGGGACCGCGTCGTTGCCCAGCGATTGGGCAAGCCGAGGCACCGCGGCGAGGATTTTCTCCATCGGCAGTTGCAGGCCGATAACGCCGGTGGAGGCGATGAGCACCTCGCCGGTCTTGATGCCGAGGTTTGTGGCGACTGCCTCGATGGTGGCTTTGGCGTTCTTCATGCCGACCGTGCCGGTGGCGGCGTTGGCGTTGCCGCTGTTGACGATGACGGCGCGGTGCGCGCGGTTTTTCAAATTCGCCTGGCTCAGCAATACCGGCGCGGCTTTCACCCGGTTGGTGGTGAACACGGCGGCGGCGGCGGCCGGCTCGTGGCTGATGATGAGGCCGACGTCCTCTTTATCCCACTTCTTTATTTTCGCTTTGACGGCGGCGTAATAAAAACCCTTCGGCACCACGTTTCATATCTCCACAATTGTCAGCTTTTATTTATATCAGGTACACCATCCCTTGAAGCTTTGGGAAGTGCCGCCAGCTTGACGGCGAACGGGGAGCCTTACATGCCCAGCGACTCTTTCAGCTCTTTATGCGACGTCCATTTTTTATTTTTTCTTTTCACTTGGATGGCCGACTGGTAATCCTTTTTGTCTTCCCGCTCAATACCCTTCAGGCGCAGAAACTCGCCGTAGTCAAGGATGACGGCCACGGGCTTGCCGCTTTCTTTAATAACCTGTGTTTTAATCACGATACGCTTTCAACGTTCAACCCATGCCATGAATGGATTTTACGTCCCGTGAAAAATAAATGCAAAGGAATTGGTGCGCCTTTCGCGGAGAACCCGCTCTCTTCCAGCTATTTTTTAAGGATTATGCCTATTCGCTTTTTGCGCTACAATTAAGCATATGAAAATAACGGTTCGCAAAGATGGTGAAGGATATTTGGCCGAGGTAAAGGGACACGCCCATCTTTTCGCGTGGTCGCCCACGCGGGCGGGGGCAAGGGCCGAGCTTAAGAACGTCGCCGAAATGATGCTCGATTACCATCTTGAACAGATAGAGGTCGAGCGCAAAGTAAAAACGATCCTAGCTGCCGTCTAAAATGCCCTATTCTTTCCGCGAAATTGAACGGCCTGTCCACTGGGCAATTTCATAAGCTATAAGGTGCATCTTGTTCAAGTCAAAATCGTCACGGAAAAGCGGCTACTTGGATTCTTTGGCGGCGGCGCAGGCGGCTTTCACGGCGGCTTCCCGCGAGGGGTAGTTGAAATAGCTGCCGCCCACCACCAGCCACCAGCCGTTCATATACATCAGCTTGGGGTCGGCGGGGCGCACACGGCCAGAAGAATTATTATCCGTCCCATCATCTTGCTCATCCTGCCGCCGATAGTACCGCAAAAACGCGCCTTGTTAAGCACGGCGGACAGTATCGTCTCCGCGCCGAAAAATGCGCGGACAACAAATCCCCCAATCCGCCCGGCGCCGCCGATAAGCCGCCCGCCGGTTAACCCGGGGGTAAGATTTCAGGCAGCCGCAAAAATCTGATAGGCTCATTTCATGTGCATCATCTTGGTCAAGGCACACCCATCCGGCACGTTGGACGTGCGCCGCACTCAAGGGCAGAGACATGATTAATGGACCCAAAGAGTCGGGGGGACGCCGGTACTCTTTGGGTATCGTGATACTCGGTCTTCTTGCGGCTGTTGCCGCAATCGTATTTTTTGCCGCCAATGATTTCGACCGCCGCGCGATTCATTGGGGGCGCATGCAGGCCGCCCTGCTGCTCACCGTGCCGCTCCTGCCCGGCATTTTACTGTTGGCCGCACGGCGGCTGCGCGGCATGGGCATCGCCTACGCGGCGGGCATCGGCACCGTCGCCGCGCTTGTGCTGGCGCTGCCAATCGGGCTGCTCATCCTCTTTTTCGGCGTCGCCACGCCGGAACAGCGGGTCGACGCATTGGCGTTGGCCGGCTATATGCTGGCCATGCTGGGGACCGCCGCATCCGCGTGGTTTGCCCACTTTCGGTTGCCGCGCGATCAACGCCGGCATACGGTTGCCGCACTGAGCCTGACCGGCGCGGCCCTCTACGCCTTGTTCGGATGGGGATTCTTCCAGAAGGCGGTGCATAAGCCCTACGACCGCGCGGCGCTGATCCGCGAATACAACGACCGGCAGGCGCGCAAAACCATTACCGCCGTTGCGGACTGCGCGCGGAAATATGCCGGGGGCGGCGGGCGGCGAGGGTATCCGGCCGACATGGCCGGCCTGTTCGCCAGCGGCTGTCTGCCGCGGAAACTTCAACGTGGTCAGTCGAATGCAGCGGCCGGCGCGGACGAATACGCCTTCTACTACTACGCCGACCCGCCTGATGCGGGCGGCAAGGCGGGGCGATTCGCCGCCTGCGCCCGCGCCGAGAGTGAAGGGGCTGGAACGCTGGTTATAGGCATCGATACGGACGGAAACGTCACTGAGCTGGGAGCGCCGGCCTGGAAACCCGCCTCCACCTGTTTCGCGGCCTGGGCGGGAAACGACGACAAGCACTACCTGAATGCGCTGGCGGGCTGTCTGATGAGCGGCGTTGCCTTGCGGCCCGGGCGCGGATACCCACCGAGCCTTTTCATCGAACAGGGTTCCCACGCCGGCGCCTGCGATTTCCGCATGATCGAGATTGGCGGGGGAGGGCGTATGCGCACCGAGCGCGGGGTGATCGAATACCGGCCGGAGCCGGAGGCCGGCGGCGTAATCAGCGGTTACAGGCTGACACTGTATCCGCGGGGCGGCGGAGTGGCCCTGGAAATGGATCATCGGGGCCGGGTGCGCGAACTCAAGCTGACAAATGCCGCGCCAACGCTTGATGCAATCGAAACGATGCGCCCCGCCGAGGCATTGAAAGAGGAGGAATTGAACGCCAAGCGCCGGGAACTGAAGACGGCATGCGAATCCGGCGCGCTTTCGGTCTGCGAGGACTTGGGCGATTTCGAGTGGGAGAACAGCCAGCCCGACGCCGCCCGGCGATGGTGGGACTTCGCCTGCGAGCGTGGCCGCCTGCAAAGCTGTCTGCTCAGCTCGCGCTACAATCCCACCACCTCCCCCGACGAGGCGCGCGGCTACAAGGAGCGGTGCGTTCAAGGCGAGACCCGCTACTGCCAAAAACTGGAGGAACTGACGCGCACGCTGGAGCCGAAAATCGAGGAGCTGCGCCGGCGGAGCGGTTTCCAAAGCCCGAATGGGGCCGCGGCGCGCATCGAAAGGAAACGATGAGATTCAAGCAGCTTCATCCAGGCTTGATGGCAATCTGCGCAGCCGTCTTCTTATTGGGATGGTGGGCCGCTTTTGTGGGGCCAACCACGGCCTATCGCACCCTCGCATATAACTTCTCAGGGATAGATGATTACCGTATTTTCCCCCATCGGCTCATGACGGCATCGGCGCGGCCTTTTCAATTCGCGGAGGGCGCCGGCATTGCCAACAGCGCGCCGCGAGTCGATTTCGGCGGCCGAAAAGATGTTTCTCTTTCCGAACTGCTGGCAAAAACCGGCACGACCGCGTTTCTGGCAGTACAAAACGGCCGGATTATTGTAGAGAGCTACCATGACGGCTATGACCGCGCCACGCCAAGCATGTCATTTTCGATGGCGAAATCGTTTTTCTCCGTTCTTACAGGTTGCGCCCTTGCCGACGGCTACCTGAAATCCATCGATCAACCGGTCACCGATTATGTTCCGGAGCTGCGATCACAAGGGTTCGCCGCGGTCACCTTGAAACATCTGTTGCAAATGACCTCCGGCATTGATTATGCCGAGACGGGAATGCCCCTGGGAATACATGTCCGCTATTACTATACCGATCATCTGGAACAGGAAATATTGAAACTTACGTTAAAAGAGCCGCCCGGCACGCGGTTTGAATACAAATCGGGCGATGTCTTTTTGTTGACGCTCGCGCTGAAGCGCGCGCTGGGAAATAAAAGCATAACGGAATATATGCAGGAGCGTCTCTGGCGGCCACTGGGGATGGAGCATGACGGTATTTGGAGCATAGACCATGCACCCGATGGGCTGGAAAAAACCGGGTGTTGTTTGGCCGCCACCGCGCGGGATTTTGCAAAATTTGGAATGTTGTATTTAAACAAAGGGACGTGGGAGGGGCGGCAAATCGTTCCGGCGGACTGGGTACACGCATCCACCCAGGCCGACATGAGCATTGGCAGCGCCTGGAACTACCAGCGGATGTGGTGGAAGGTTGATCAAAACAGGCCGGACTTTATGGCGAACGGACATCTCGGCCAGTTTTTGTACGTCAACCCAATCGCCGGCGTCGTCATCGTCCGCCTCGGCAAGGGCATGGGCGGGTTGAACCGCGGGGAGTGGACTCAGGTTTTTATATCGCTTTCGGAAGGATTAACGAAATGAGCGGTGGCGGCGGGAAGGGGGGACAAACAATGGGCAATAGGGCGGGCACGCTGGTTGTCAGGCGGCTTTATTTCCTTATAAAAGGCGGGTTGGGAATTGGGCTGATGCTGTTTTTGAACGCCTGTAATACGCCACCCCTGTACGAATCCAAGGCGAGGGAGTTCTTGACCGGACAAGGCGTATCGGCATCCACCATCCTCAAGCTCGAAGAAAGAAGCCCGCTAAGCGCCGAAGAAGTGGTCATGCTCAGCCGCTTTAATGATGTATCCACATTACACCTGCTCGGTTCCAATCCGTCCACGCCACGGGAAATTCTGATGCGCCTTGCACGGCATCGCATCCAGGATGTTCGCTGGGGCGCGGCAACCAACCCGAATACGCCCAAGGAACTGCTCCTGAAGCTGCGCACGCAAGGCAGGTACTCCACCACAAACGGATACCTGGCGAGAAATCCGGCGCTGCCGGAAGAAATCATTCGTGAGATGTTCCGCGCCAAGGAAGTTGCTTGGTACGATATTGCCATGAACACCGCGTGCCCCATCGATCTCATGCGGGAAATACTTGAACGCGGGACGGATACGGACCGCACATGGCTGGCCTGGAACCGGAATCTGCCGCCGGAGATCATGGAACGTTTGGCGAAAGACCCATCGCCGGGAGTGGCGCGCATGCTATCCGGCAATCCAACTTATGCGCGGTGGAAAAAGAAGCCGTCCCTTGAAAAGCCATGAATGGTGGAGCAGGGGGGGATGCGGCCTCACGCGCCGTCGCATCACGCTCCGGCTTGCGCGGCCCGGCTTCGCCGTCTCGGCAAACGTCCTGTTTGCCGGTGCTCCCTCATCGGTCGCACACGACGGCTTGCTTCGATCCCCTCCAATACCGGACCAAAATACAAAACGCCCCTAAAGGGGGTTTTTGTATTTTGGTGGAGCAGAGGGGGATGCGGCCTCACGCGCCGTCGCATCACGCTCCGGCTTGCGCGGCCCGGCTTCGCCGTCTCGGCAAACGTCCTGTTTGCCGGTGCTCCCTCATCGGTCGCACACGACGGCTTGCT
>JACRGQ010000071.1 GCA_016217735.1 Nitrospinota bacterium | reverse complement strand
GCCGGACGATCTGAGGAAGAAGGCTCATGGTCATTTGAAATCGCTACAGCGCAACCAGAAAAAGGTACGCTCGTTCTTTGACGAGCCGAATGTACGTTATGCCGCATAATCATGTCGCCTTACTAACGACTTCCTTAGTAAATGACGTTCCATCCGATTTAGGTCGTCCTTTTCGGCATCGTTAAGGCGGGCGAAAGATTCCTCTATGCCAGAGTAAACTGTTTTTATCAAATTGTTGGCGTATTCTTTGTCGCTGATTTCATCCAGCCTGTTGATGGCCGGAACAAGCATCTGGTCGCAGAAGTCTGTTAATGTCTTCAACTTGAGGAACCGCGCAAGTCCCTTATTAGTAGAGTTGACAAACTCCATATCCTGTTTGAATGCAAATATTGCATTTTTGATAGCTTTTTGTTCACGTTTTTTCTGGTCATCCTTTTGCGCAAGGATGGCGGTTATCTCGGTGTTTTTCGCGGTTCTTTGGTTATGGTCGTTGCTTGCTTTCAGGCTTTCGTTCAAGCTTCGTAGATTAGCGTTGGTACGGTCTATGCCGCTTGAAATTTCAGACAAACTCTCCACCGCCGCCGCAGAATTCTTGGCTGTTTCTCGCGCGTAGTAGGTGTCGGCGTACTGAAACAACTTATTTTTTTTATTGGTGACCTCAACTTTCAACGGCCTATCCATTTACACCCCCCTTTATGCTATTTGAAAATACAATCCATGTCGTCCAATTTTATACCCCCCCCTGCAAAGTCAATACCCTTTTCGGGGTATTTTTCATGATTTGTGACAAATAAATGTCCGAGATGTGTTGGATTTTGCAGCATTCGGCAAGGCGCAAGATGAAGAGAGTTTTAAAAATACGTCTGAATCTCCGCCTTTGCGCGGAGGACAAAAACGGGGCCAGGTAAGATTTGCTATTCCAAGGTTTACCCTGTTATTCTCAAAGGATGAGCGAATAGGGAGAATAATTTTGGAAAGCATAATTTTGAAGAACCATAAGGATTTTGCCGGCAAGTACATCGCTAAAAAGTCGTTTGCCGACGTGGATGTAATTAGCGCGGCCGACACGCCGAAAGCCGCTCACGAAGAAGCCCAGAAAATGGGCGTCAAAGAACCAGTCATTTTTTATATCCCCGTGGAAGGCATGGTTCACATTTATTAACCACCCCCATGCCAATACGCAATTTCCCTTTCAGCCGTGAGCATGGCGGTATTGCGCGTCCTTATCTTCGCATAAGAATCTCCAACCCCCACACCGGGCTTAGCGCCAAAACGTATGGCCTTATTGATACGGGCGCGGATGAATGCGCCATCCCGGCGGGTTACTCGGCCATTCTGGGGCACAATCTGGAACAGGGAATCACCAAACAGATATCCACCGGTAATGGCATAACATCTGCCTACGCCCACTCCACAAGATTCGAGATATTCCATCCGGAAACCGAGGATGTCATCTATACGATTGACAACACGCCGATAGACTTCATGCCGAACCTGAACGTTGTTCTTCTTGGAGTAAACAGCTTCCTAAGCAGGTTTGTTCTCGAGATCAACTATCCCGAAAAACGCTTTACCGTAAAATGGCCTTAAAACCGCAAATAGATTAGGGTCATCGGGGCCAAAAGCGGGTTAGCGGTTGATTTTGGGGCGGGGATAAAATACCATCTTCTCTTACCGTTTTACTCAAAACCTTTAACGTAACCGGGGGTGGACTATTAGCAACGGAAGAATCGCCGTCGCCTGCGATCATGGCGGGGTCGGAATGAAAAAATATGTCATCGATCTCCTGGAAAAACAGGGTTACGAAGTGGACGATCTCGGCACCAATTCCACCGATTCGGTGGATTACCCGGACTATGGCCATGTGGTGGCCGAGCGGATAGCGGCGGGCAAAAATCAGCGCGCTGTGCTTATCTGCGGCACCGGCATCGGCATGAGCATCACCGCCAACCGCCACCAAGGGGTTCGCGCCGCGCTGTGCAACGATATCTACTCGGCCCGGATGAGCCGCCTGCACAACGATTCCAACGTGCTGGTTATCGGCGGGCGCGTCATCGGGCCGGCGCTGGCGGAAGAGATCGTGATGACTTGGCTCACCACCGATTTCGAGGGGGGGCGGCACATCCGCCGCCTGGAAAAAATCGACACGGCCCACGTGGAGAGCGTGGTGAAAAAAGTGGTGACGCATTACCTCGACAAGCACCACGAAGTGGACAGCAAGGCCATAGAAAAGATGATCCACGATTCGGTGAACCAGATATTGAACAATAAAAAAGAAGATAACAACAAGTAAAGGAAGGGGCGCCATGTCCGAACTCGCCAAGACCGACCCGGAAATTTTTAAGGCCATCCAAGATGAAACCGGCCGCCAGGCGCACACGCTGGAGATGATCGCCAGCGAGAATTTCGTCTCCGAGGCGGTGCTGGAGGCGCAAGGCTCGGTGCTCACCAACAAGTACGCCGAGGGGTATCCCGGCAGGCGTTATTACGGCGGCTGCGAGTTTGTCGACGTGGCGGAGCAGCTTGCCATTGACCGCGCCAAGCAGCTCTTCGGCGTCGACCATGCCAACGTGCAGCCGCACTCCGGCTCGCAGGCCAACACCGCCATCTTCCTCGCCGCGCTCAAGCCGGGCGACACCATTCTGGGGATGAACCTCTCGCACGGCGGCCACCTCACGCACGGCCACCCGCTCAACATATCGGGCCGCCTCTACAAGATCGCCGCTTACGGCGTGAACCGCGACACCGAGCAGGTTGACTACGGCGATCTGCTGAAGCTGGCGAAAGAGCACCGCCCGAAGCTCATCATCGCCGGGTGGAGCGCCTATCCGCGCGTACTCGATTTCGCCGCTTTCCGCCGCGTGGCGGACGAGGTGGGGGCGATGTTGATGACCGACATGGCGCACTTCGCCGGCCTCGTGGCGGCGGGGCTGCATCCCAGCCCGGTGCCGCACTCCGATTTTGTCACCACCACCACGCATAAGACGCTGCGCGGTCCGCGCGGCGGCATGAGCATGTGCCGCGCGCAATACGCCAAGGAGCTTGATACCGCCGTGTTCCCCGGCATACAGGGGGGGCCGCTCATGCACGTCATCGCGGCAAAGGCGGTCGCGTTTAAGGAGGCGCTCCAGCCGTCCTTCAAGGCGTATCAGCGGCAGATACTGAAAAACGCAAAGGCGTTGGGCGAGGAACTGACCGCGCATGGCTTCCGCCTCGTGTCGGGCGGCACCGATGTCCATCTGGTGCTGGTCGACCTCCGGCCGAAAAAGATCACCGGCAAGGCGGCGCAGCACGCTTTGGAAGAAGCGGGCATCACCGTGAACAAGAACACGATCCCGTTCGATCCCGAAAAGCCGATGGTCACCAGCGGCGTCCGGATCGGCACCCCCGCGCTCACCACCCGCGGCATGAAGGAAGGGGAGATGCGGCAGATCGCCAAATGGATCGGCGAGACGCTGGACGCGCCGGACAACGCCGCCGTCGCCGCCGGCGTGCGCAAAAAGGTGGAAGCGCTTTCCAGGGAGTTCCCGCTCTACGCCAACCGGCTGTAAGCGGGAATCGGCAAACGATGATACGGCGCCCGGCGGCAACCGGCCGCGCGGCCGGGCAAAGGAGTGCGGCATGAAAGGTCCGTTTTGCGGTAACACCGAAAACAAGGTGGTCGACTCGCGCGTGAGCAAGGAAGGCGATATCATCCGCCGTCGCCGCGAGTGCGACAAGTGCGGCGACCGCTTCACCACCCACGAACGCATCGAAGAGATGCTGCCGCTCATCATCAAAAAAGACGGCCGCCGCGAGGAGTTCGACCGCGAGAAGATACGCAAGGGGCTGGACAAGGCGTTTGAAAAGCGGCAGGTAAGCGTGGAACAGAAGGAAGCGATCATCGACCGCGTGACCAAGCGGCTGCGTGACCTGGGCGAAAAAGAAATCAAAAGCGCCATCATCGGGCAGGCGATCATGGACGAGCTGAAAAACACCGACGAAGTGGCTTATGTGCGTTTCGCCTCGGTCTACCGCTCGTTCCGCGACGTTAACGAATTCATGGCGGAACTCAACAAGCTGCTGGGGGAGAAGAAATAGTGCCCCGCTTCTATCCGATGATGCTCGACCTGCTGGGGAAGCGTTGCGTGGTGGTGGGCGGCGGCGAGGTTGCCGCCCGCAAGGCGGAATCGCTGGCGGAATGCGGCGCGAAGGTGACCGTGATCGCCCCCGCGATAGACCCCTCGCTGAAGCCGCTCATCGACGGCGGCGCGGTAACGCACTTTCCCCGCAGCTACGGCGCGGGCGACCTTCAGGGGGCGGCGCTCGCCATCGCCAGCACCGACAACGAGGCGGTGAACCGTTCCGTATACGCCGATGCGAATGCGCTGGGCATTCCGGTGAACGTGGTGGACGTGCCGGAGCTTTGCACGTTCATCGTGCCGGCGGTTGTGGAACAGGGGGACCTGACCATCGCCATTTCCACCTCCGGCAAAAGCCCCGCGATGGCCAAGCGCATCCGCAAGGAGATGGAAGGGCACTTCGGCCCGGAATATGGCGTGATGCTCCGGCTGCTCGGCGAGGTGCGGCAACTGGCGCAGGCGCGGGAAAAGGATATCGACCGCCGGATGAAACTGATGACGGCGATTGTGAACAGCGACCTTCTTGAACGGCTGCGCGGCGGCGCGCGTCCCGCGGCGGAAGAGGTATATAAGGAATTCGCCAAATGAAGACGTTGCTCACCCTGGCGCTCTTTTGCTACTTCCTGGCGATGCTGAAATTTTTCATGCACCTCGCCGTGCGGCGCCAGTTTTTCCACGCGCTGGCGGTCATCATGGCGCTGCTCGGCTTTGGGCTGCACACGGCGGGCCTCATGGCTATTTCGGCCAAGACCGGCCACGGCCCCTACACCACTCCGTTTGAATACACCTCGTTCTTCGCTTGGACCACCATGGCGGTGTTGCTGGTGTTCGCCGTGTTTCTCCGCCGCATCGCGTCGGTGGGCGCATTCGTTTCTCCGCTGGCCTTTCTTTTGATGGCGTATTCCATGCTGTTGCCGGAAGAGAGCGGCGGGCAGGTGCGCGCCTTCTGGCTCACCATGCACTACACCGTTTCGTTTTTGGCGCTCTCGTCGTTCATCGTGGTGTTCGCCGCCAGCGCCATGTATCTCATCCAGGAAAACGAGCTGAAGCACCACCGTTTCAGCGGCCTGTTCAAACGGATGCCGGATCTCGGCACCCTCGACCTTCTGCTGAACCGGGCGTTGGTGTTCGGTTTCCCGCTTATCAGCGTCGGCGTCTTGAGCGGCATGATCTGGTCCCACAAGCTGTTCGGCTCGTTTTTCGGCCCGAAGCCGGGGCGGGTGCTCCCGATCATCGTGGTCTGGTTCGTCTATGCCCTTCTCATGTTTGGGCGCACCGTCATCGGCTGGCGCGGGCACACAATCGCCTTGGTGGGGCTGGGAGGGTTCGCGCTGGCGGCGGCCGCGGTCGGCATCCACCTCGCCGTGCGTTAATTTCCCCATCGCGGGGCAAACTTCAGCGGAAATCGCGGCGGCAATGTTAGAATGACGCACATAATCATTATGGAGGCTCATATGAAAAAATTGTTGGCATTGCTCACGGTCACGGCATTCATCATCGGCGGGGCGGAGCGGGCGGCGGCGGCCACTTACGTTCTGGACAAGGCACACTGCAACATCGGCTTCTCCGTCAAGCATATGGTCATCTCCAATGTGAAGGGGAAATTCGACGAGTTTGAAGGGAGCTTCGACTTTGACGAGGCAAAGAAGGGCATCAACAGCGCCCAAGCCGCCATCAAGACGGCCAGCGTCAACACTGGCGACCAGAAACGCGACGATCATCTCCGCTCGCCCGAGTTTTTCGACGCCGAAAAGTTTCCCGAAATCACCTTTACGCTAAAGAACAGCCGCTCCCTCGGCGGCGGCAAGATGCAGGTGACCGGCGATCTCACCATCCACGGCGTCACCAAGGCGGTTACGCTGACCGGTGAATTTTTGGGAACCGCCAACGATCCGTGGGGAAACAAGCGCGCCGGGTTCACCGCCGAAGGGGAAGTGATCCGCGCCGATTACGGCATGGTCTGGAACAAGCTGCTGGACGGCGGCGGCCTGGTGGTGGGGGACAAGGTGAAGCTGCAACTGGAAATTGAAGGGATATTGAAGAAATAACCGCCGGCGGGGGGAGCGGCGGCCCGCCAGTTCCCCTTTTTCACCGGGCGTTACTGTTTGCCCCCGTCTTTCTGGAACAGGTTGTAGTAGTTTTCCAGCCGGCCGGGCAGTTCGTCCTGCTTGAACGGTTTTACGATATATCCCTGGATACCCACCTTCGCGCAATCCACGATGTCGCTTTTATCCCCCATCGCCGTCGCCATTACAATGGCCGTGCGGCGGCCCGACACTTTTTCCATCTCGCGAATTTTCTTAAGCACCGTATACCCGGTCATTTCGGGCATCTGAATGTCCAGCACGATGAGGTCGGGCTGCCACGACTTGTAAAACAACAACGCCTCGTTGCCGTTATGGGCATATTTCTTCTCGTACAGTTCATCGCTAAGACCATCTTTATACATGGTCAACGCCACCTTGGAGTCGTCGACGAGAAGTATTTTCATTTTGCCGCTTTCCGCGCCCATTACCTGTTTGTCCTTATGCAATCAACTTTTAGGAATTGAGAAATAAAATACGCTGCCCACGCCCACTTTGCTTTCAACCCCCATCTCCCCCCCGTGCGCTTTTATTATTCCGTCGCATATCGCCAGCCCCAAACCGGTGCTTTTTTCATTGCCGGTCGGCTTCACGCTCAGTCTGCTGAACGGCTTGAACAGTTTGGATTTTTCCCCGTCAGGTATTCCAACCCCTTCATCCCGGACGATAACTTTCACCGTGGAAATGTAATCCTCCAGCGAAACATATATGTTTTTCCCCGGTATGGTGAATTTAACCGCATTCGCCAAAAGGTTGTCCACCACCTGCCCTATTTTTGAGGCATCAAAGACCGCTTCCAGTTCCGGCGGGGAGTGGTGGATCGTTATGTTTTTCTGTTTTGCCAGCACCGATGCGATGGCGACCCTTTTTACCAGCAGTTCCGCCAGGTTGCCAGCCTGTTTATTCAGGGTTACGATACCGCTTTCAAGCGTATATGCGTCCAACAGGTCTTCAAGCAGGCGCAGCATTCCGTCACTGGCATCGTGGATGATGCCGAGAAACTTTTTTGCCGTCGTTTCGTCACAATCCTTTTCCAGGAGCAGGTCGGTATACCCCTTGATCGAACTGATGGGGTTCCGCAGGTCGTGCGCCGCGCAACCCAGCAATTTGTCTTTTTCCAGGCTGATTTTCCTTAGCGCCTCTTTTTCCTCTTCAAGCTGCTCGAACAGCCTCTTGACTTTCAGATGGCTTGTCACCCGGGCCAATAATTCGGATTCGTCGAACGGTTTTAGCAGGAAATCGTTTGCCCCGGCGGCAAGCCCCTTCAAAACGTCACTCTTGTTGCCGGATGCGGTGAGCATTATGACCGGTATTTGCCGATATGCGGCCTCCTTCCTTATTTTTTGAGCCAGTGCGAACCCATCCATTTTCGGCATATAGCAATCCGTCACCACGATGTCCATGCCGGCCTTTTCCAGCACCTTGAGGGCTACCACGCCATTCTCCGCCGAATAAACGTTGTAGCCGTTTTTGGCGAAGAAGTATTTCAGTATGTGCCGCGTGGTGCCGCTGTCGTCCACCACGAGGATGTTTCCCGTCTTGTGTATTTTCTTCGCTTCCAGCAGCATTTTGATAAACGAGGTGAGGTGCCCCGGCATGAACGGCTTTGTGAAATACTCAACGCCGCCCACTTCAAACCCCTTCTCGCGGAATTCCGGCGTGTTACGCGCGGTAATGAAGATTACCGGTATATCCTGGGTAACCGGGTCTTCCTTAAGCCGGCGGCAGGTCTCAAGCCCATCCATGACCGGCATTTCGACATCCATTGTTATGATGTCCGGCTTGATGATTCGCGCTTTTTCCAGCGCCTCGCCGCCGTTCGCGGCCATGTGGATGTGCGCCCATTGCGGAGAAAGCTCCTGGGAAATAAGGGCGCGCGCCACGGGGCTGTCATCCACAACCAATATATGCTCAGGCCGTTTTTCCCCGGCTTCCTTCTCCATCTGGCAGATGATGTTGATCAACTCGCTCTCTTGAACCGGTTTTCCCAGAAAATGGTTCACCCCCGCGTCAAAGGCGGCGTCTATCCTTTCTTTATCAATATCGCTGGAAAGGATGACGGTCTGAATGCCGGAGGTCGCCGGGTCTGAAAGGATGCTAAAACAGAGCTTGTATCCGTCCGTATCGCTTAACGTGGTGCTCGTGATCAAAATGTCCGGCTTCGCTTTTTTAGCCATGTCCATCGCTTGGTGTCCCGTTTTGGCGAGGAGAACCGTATAGCCGTATTTGGCGAGCGTCCGCTCCAGTATCTTGGCCACCGTTTGCGTCGGCTCGCAAATCAGTATTGTATTGAGCCGGTTTTTCCCGGCGTTGAAGCTCATCAATTCGCGGTGCAGGGTCTCTTCATTGATGAACCCGTTTTGAACGAGAACGTCTCCAATCCTCACCTTGCGGCGCGTCCTGACATCCAGCAGATAGCGCAACTGATTGGAGGTCAGGTACCCCATGGAGACCGCCGCTTCGCCGAACATGAGGTCGGGTTTGCCGTCCGTATGCTCCATGACGGCGCACACCTCCTCGGCGGTCATATACTCTTCTTCTTCGGCGATGACGCCCAATAGCCGCTTCTTGTTTTGCAGCCGCAGGGCGATATCGTGCTGCTCTTTTGTGATGACCCCCTTGTCCACAAGAAATTCGCCAAAGCCCATGCTATTTACCCCTTCCCTTTCAGCTTCATCGGTACGTCCCCTGTTTCCCGGCGCGCGTTTACGGCGTTTCGGCGTTGGCGGAATATTCGGGAAGCTCTTCGTCGCCCGCCGGGTAGTCCTCATGGTGGTCCGCCGGGCCGCGTTTATCGGCCGCCGCGAAAGAGTTGCCGCGCTTGCGTCCTTCGTTCACCGGCACGATATTGCGCGCCTCCATTCCCTTTTCCCCCGGCGTCAGGTCGAACTCGAATACGATGTCGCGGCTGGGGAGTTCGTCCGCCACCGTCTGATCCCGAAAGTTGTAGAGGTGGGCGAACGCGCTTCCATAAGGGGAGGGCGGCTTGCGCGGGTCGGTGATCCAGAGGTTGTCCAGCTTGTTCAAGAAACGCATGAAGCCGTATCCCTTGTCCTTGAAGAACTTGTTGCAGGTGCCGCGCACCTTGCTTCCCGGCTTGCCCCATTCGCCGCCCCCCTCTATCGGCAGAAGGCCGGGGATAAGGTAGCCGCTCACGAAGAGGTCGGCCTCCTTCTTCAGGTCGTACGATACGTTTTTGAACGCGGTCACCTCGCAGCGCAGCCCTTTGCTCTGCAGCGCGCGCGCCACCTGCACGAAGTCGCCGTCGCCGGTGGCCAATATCACCTTCTCCATCCCCTCGGATTGCAGCAGCGCGTCCACGGCCATTTCCAGGTCGGTGTTCGCCTTGCTGTGGCGGACTCCCATTTCGTCGGTGAACCACTTCACTTTTTTCTCGATGACCTTGTAGCCCCAGTCGCGCAGGGTGGAATAAAAATCGTTGGTGCCGTGGCGGTAATTGCTGTCGGTGCGCCCTTTTTCCTCGTCGAACACCGCGTAGACGTTGAGGCGGACCGGGTTGTAACCGTCGCGGCTGGCGAAATCGCGCAGCACGTCGAAGCGCATGCCGTAGCCGCCCCCCATGTTCAGATTGCTCAGGTCCACGTAAACGCCGACTGCTTTAGCCATAAAAAACTCCTTTGGGAATGGCGCAACGCGAAGCGATGAAAAAGCCGCCGTTGTCCGGCGGGGTGAAAGTGATTTTTGGCGGTTCGGTGATTATGGGGCGCGCGTTGCGGCGCGGGCCGGTTTTGTGATTCATTGCTTCCGTTGGCGGATTATTAATATTCATTTGATTGCCGCCAACACGGGTAGCCGTGTTGGCCGTTAGATGAACTGGCGATTTCAATGTCCATGATTGATAATGGCTTAATAATACCGCAACCGGCGGCATATGCAAAACGGGCGGACTATTCCGCGTCCGAACCTTCTTCATCTGTGGTTTGCCACGGCAGCAGCAGCGTGGCAAGGCCCGACTCTTCGAGGAAACGCTCCCTGCCGATTTTGGCGATAAGCCGTCCAAGCCGCATTTTTTTGCCGCCCTCCTGCATATATGTGATGACCCGTTTGATCACGGCGAGCACCGCCTCTTCGTCGTTGGCAAGGCCGGCGCTCTGGGCCAGCACCGGGCCAAGACCCGCCGAACCGCCCAGCAGGATTTCGTACCCCTGATTGTGCGCGATGATCCCGATGTCTTTCACCGCCGGCTCGCTGCAACTCCGCGGGCAGCCGGCGATGCCGATGTGCAGTTTGACCGGCAGGGGGGTTCCGCGGAACCGTTTGTCGATCTCCCGCGCCAAGGCCAGCACCGGGCGTTTGTAGCGCTGGCAGAACACCTCCGCGCTGCAGAGCCGCACGGGGCGGACGCGGGGCGCTTTAAAGTTGTTCGATTCATAGCCGGGAGCCGGATCGTGCGGGCGTTCATGCCCTTCCCAAACGAACACCATCTCGCCGCCGAACTTCACTTTTTCCGCGCCGGATTCCTTCAATCGGGCAACCAGCTTTTCCAGTTCGCCGATTTCAATAACTCCCGCCGGCATGTAGGGGGCAAAGGTGGCCGGGCGGATCCGGCCGGTGGCCAGGGGCTTTTTTTTCATTGGCATAAACGCCAGATTATCACAGTGGGACGCGGGTCAAATGACTTTCGTCATTTCAACGCCACCGCGCCGCCATCGGTGGTATACTTTTGCCCGTTATGAAAGTCTTGGTGATCGGCGGCGGCGGGCGCGAGCATGCCATCGCGTGGCGTTTGAGCCAAAGCCCCCGCGTGACAAAGCTGTTCTGCGCGCCCGGCAATCCCGGCACCGCGTCCATCGCCGCCAACGTGCCGGTGGCGGCGGACGACGTGGAAGGGCTGCTTGCCTTCGCGCAAAAAGAGCGGATCGATTTCACCGTCGTCGGCCCCGAAATCCCCCTCGTCAAAGGGGTGGTGAACCTGTTTCAGAAAAACGGCCTGAAGATATTCGGCCCCACCCAAAGCGCCGCGCGGTTGGAGGGGAGCAAGGTCTTCATGAAGGAGATGCTCGTCAAGGCGGGTATCCCCACCGCGCACTACAAAGCGTTTACCAGCGCCGCCTCCGCCATCGCGTATCTCGAAACCGCCCCGTTTCCACTGGTGATAAAAGCGGACGGCCTGGCCGCCGGCAAAGGGGTGCTGGTCACCGGCGACAAAACGGAAGCGGAGATTTTTATCTCTGCAACCATGGAGTTCGGTGCGTTTGGCGATAGCGGCGACACCATCATCATTGAACAGTTTCTTCCCGGTGAAGAGGCCAGCTACATCGTGGTGGCGGATGGCGCGGACTTCGTGCCGCTGGCCAGCGCGCAGGATCACAAGCGGATTTTTGACGGCGACAAGGGGCCGAACACCGGCGGTATGGGAGCCTACAGTCCCGCGCCGGTGGTGACGAAAGAGGTGGATGAAAAAATCAGGCGCAAGGTCATCGCCCCGCTCATCAAAACGATGCGCGAAGAGGGATGCCCGTTCACCGGTTTCCTCTATGCGGGGATCATGGTGAGCAACGGCGAGCCGTATGTGCTGGAATTCAACGTCCGCCTGGGCGACCCCGAGGCGCAGCCGCTGATGTTCCGCTACCACGGCGATCTGCTGACCCTGCTGGAAGCGGCGGTGGCGGGGAACGTCATGAGCGTTACGCCACAATGGAAAAACGACGCCGCCGTCTGTGTGGTGATCGCCTCCGATGGTTATCCAGGCGATTTTGCAAAAGGGTTTCCCATCGAAGGGCTTAACGCCGATGCTGAAAACGTGGTGGTCTTCCATGCCGGCACAAAGCTGGAAGGGGGCAAGATCGTGACGGCCGGGGGGCGCGTGCTGGGAGTAACCGCCGGCGGATCGACCATCGAAGAGGCGGTGAGGCGCGCCTACGAACGGGCCGCCACCATCAAGTTCAAGGATATGTTTTACCGCAAAGACATCGCCCACCGCGCCATCAACCGCAAATAAGCGGCCTCCCGCATCAGGCGAAAAAAAGCGGGAACCCGCGGGGCGTTGAAAAATTATTTAGGCATGTCATTCTGAGCGGAGCGAAGAATCCCTTTCCGGAAAGAGATCCTTCGCCTATAGCTCAGGATGACAAGTAGCTGCTGTTGCTGTTTATTTCGGCGTTTTTACGTCAACGGCGGCTGAGGGCTTGCTTTCAAGCCCGGTGGAATCGACCGCCGTAACATAGAACGTGTAGGAAGAATCCGCTTTGAGGTCTTTCACCGTGAAAGACGTATCCGTGACCGTTCCGGCAATCGACCCGCCCAAAAATCCTTTTTTGTAGATGTTGTATTTCACCACGTCGCCGGTGGGGGAGGGGTTCCAGGAAAGGCCGGCCACGGTCTGTTCCGCCGTGGCGGCGGGGGCGCCGGGAGCCGCTGGCAGCGGCTTGGTGGCGACGTTGACGGTATCCGACGGTTCGCTTTCCAATCCGTCGGTATCTTTCGCCGTCACGCGGAAGTAGTATGTTGCGCCGTCTTCCAGTTTGCCGGCGGTGAAAGAGGTTTCTTTCGCGCTTCCGGCCGGGGAGAAGCCCTTGTCGGCGTTCATGCTTCGGTAGACTAGATATTCTTTGATATCTTTTTCGGCGTTGGCGTTCCATTTAAGGGATGTCCGCTTCACTTCGCCGCTGGTTCCGTCAAGGCCGGCCGGTTTGGCGGGCAACGGCTTGGTAACGCCCGTCACCGGCTCCGACTGCGCACTTGGCACATCGGCCACGTTATACGAGGCAATTCGGTATTGGTAAGCGGCGTTGTCCTTTAGCGCGCCAAACACCCCTCCCTTGTCGGTGTAGGCGGCCACGTCACGCCCGGGAAGTTTTTTTATCGACTCGGGTTTTTTTCCATCGGCGTCGCGGAACAGTTCGTAACCGGCGATATCCTCTTGCTTGATGGGCGTCCAGGTCAATTGCACTTCGCGGAATTTTCCGGCGCTTGCCTTAAAGTCCCGCGGGGTTTCGGGCGGGCCGAAGGTGGCGGCCTTTACGGCTTGCGAGAGGGGGCTTTCCACGGCTCCCCCTTTGAGGTATGCGGAAATCGCGTAGTGGTATTCGGCGCCATCCTTGAGGTGGTTCCCCTTGTCGGTCAAGGCGGTTGCCGCGCGTTCCTTCGTTTCGCCGATTTTCTTGAATTCGCCCCCCGGCGCGTCCTGCCGGTAGACCAGATAGCCGGCGACGTCCTTGTCGGGATGTTGATCCCAGTTGAGGGAGATGCTGCGGACGAACTCTTTGGCGATGCGCGGCGCGGCCGGGGCTTCCGGCTTCGGATGGGTGGTGGCGGCCACCGTGGCGGACGGTTTACCCGCTTTCCCCACCTTGTTCACCGCGAGCAGCCGGTAGTAATAGGCGCGGCCATCTTCCAAGGGCGTTTCCTTGGATGCTTTAAGCACGGCCTGGAGGTCTTCCCCCCTTTTTATGGAAAGTACATCGGTAAACTTGCCGTCTTCCGTATCGGCCTTTTGGAGGATATAGCCGGCGGTTTCCGGATCGGACGGCTTGGTCCAGTTGAAGGTCACTTGGAGGATTTCATTGGAAACCGCCTTGAAGGCGGCGGGGGCGGCGGGACCTCCCTTGGTGGTTGCCGCCGCGGGTTCAGAAGGGAGACCTTCCACCTTTTCGGCGTTAACGGCGGCCACTTTGTAATAGTAGGTTGTTTCATCGTTGATCGGGCTCGCCTTGCTGTCGGTGTCGGCGTAGGCGGCGGTTTCGGCCCCTTTGAGCGTTGCGATGATGGCGTATTTCCCTTCCCGCGTTTCGCCGCGGTAGATGATATAGCCGGCCGCTTCGGGCTCTTTGGCCGGCATCCAGGCAAGATCGACCGCGCGGATTTTGGTGGAAGTGGCGGTGATCCCGCCCACAGGGCCGCAGCGCAGGCGCACCAACTGGGTGGGCTGGTTGGCAACGATTTTTTCAGGGGCGATCTCCGCGGTCACTTCCACGGTGGCGGTCTTCGGGGTGAGGGCCGTGACCTTGATTTTTCCCACGGCAACCTGCTTGATGTGGCGTATCTGCCCGGTCGCCTGGTCGACGATTTTTTCATCGGCCCGGATAACGTTCAGCACATCCCCTTTTTTCAGGCCATCCAGCGAGCCGATATTGATAACCGCCTCTTTGGCCCCTTCTTTGCGTTCGATCACCATTCCTTCGGCATAGGGCTTTACTTTTAATATTTCGATGGAGAGCGGTTTTTCGGCGGAGCCGGCGGTTGCGCGGTTTTCCGCCTCGTCCCATGCCTCAATGTAGTATTCAACCGCGTTGCCGCCCATCATCGCCGCCGGGATATTGAGGGAAGCCGCGCCGTTGGCGGTGGCGGGCCGGACCTCTTTCACAAAGTTTTTTTCTCCCGCTTTCCGGTAGGCGAACTGGGCGGTGGCGGTTCCGGAGTTATCCAGCACTTTAGCTGATATAACCAGTTCAGAGGCATCGGAGATGTTTTTTGCCGGCTCGTGCATGATTGACGGCGGTTCTTTGTCCAGTGCCTGGATGGCCATCTCATACGGCGATTCCGGGGTGCCATCCAGTCCAATATTCCCGGCGGCATCCACGGCGCCCAGATAATATTGCAGTGTGCTCCCTTTTACGAAGTTGCTGGGAACCACCCCTTCGTAGAGGCCTTCCGCCAGCTTGAACATGGGGCTTTTAACGTAGTCTCCTCCGGCCTGCTTCGCGCGGAAGTGGAGAAAAACCTCCTTGACCCCTTTGTTGTCGCGCGCGGAGGTTCGTACCGTGTAGGAGCGTCCTTCGCGCGGTTTTTGTCCCACGGTATGGATGATCTGCGGGGGGGCTTTGTCCTCTTCTTCCTTCGGCTTGAGCGTTACCGCCACATCGGCGCGGGCTCCAGCGGTGACCGTTATGGCCTGGGTATGGCCGATGCTCCCTTCTTTGCTCACTTGGATGATATGTTCGCCGGGAGTCAACTGTTCGGCCACCAACGGCGTGTTTCCTGCCGGTTTGCCGTCCAGAAGCACGGCGGCTCCCGCAGGGGTGGAGATGATGGCAAGGGATCCGAATTTCGGGGCGGGGGCTTCGACCGGCTTCGCTTCTTCCGGCGGTGCCGCAGCTTTTGCTGGCTTCGCTTCCGCTGGCGGAGCCACCTCTTCCGGCGTTGCTTCAACCGCTGTGGGCGGAGTGTCCGTGTCGGCAAATGCCCCGGCGGCGGCAAACAGGAAAATGGCGGCAAAACAACTTTTCTTGATCACGATCCCCCCTTTGGCGAAAGAACTCACCGCTTACTATAGCAAAACGGGGAAAAAGCGGAAAGGGAAGGGAAAAAGAAAAAAACGGGGGGAAAGGGGAGGGGAGGGGAAAACCCCCCGTTTTTTTAACGTGTTTAATGGGCGGTCAAAACCAATGCAACAAACAACTTAAAAATCTTTTTTGTCATTTACTGCCTGACTCCTACAACCTATGCTTAGTAATTAGCATAATCTGTGCCAATTGTAATAATAGATAAATCAGCTATATATAATTTTACTGCATCTTAAATTGTGCGGTAAAAACGTGATAGTGCGGTATCTTTGGGATATTTTATGTTTTTCAGGGGGAGATGGTTAGAGGCGGCGGTAAAAGATGCTCCGGTCCAGTTTTAGCAAGTCGGCTGCTTTTGATTTGTTGCCGCCGCATTTTTCAAGGGCCAGCTTCAGCACTTCGTCCGTAACCTTTTCCATTGAAAACCCTTCTTCGGGGAGGTCTATCACAAGATGTACATGGCCGGGCCGGCTTCCGCCGGGCGCGGCGCGGTCATTATCTTCGTTGATGATGAGGTGTTTCGGCTGGATCAACTCGCCTTCGGTGAGGATGGCGGCCCGTTCAAGGCAATTTTTCAGTTCGCGGATGTTGCCGGGCCATCCGTACCCCAGCAGTTTTTCCATCGCCTTCTCCGAAAGGCCAGGGAGCGGCTTTCCCAGTTCTTCCCGCAGGTGATCGAGGAAGTGTCTTGCCAGCAGCGGGATATCTTCTTTCCGCTCGCGCAGCGGCGGCAGCGTTATCGGAAACGAACTGATGCGGTGGAAGAGGTCGGCCCGGAAACTTCCCCGTCCAACCATTTCCTCCAAATTGCGGTTGGTCGACACGATAATCCGGAAATCGGCCTTTATCGGCTGATTGGAGCCGACTTTTTCGTATACCCGTTCCTGCAACACCCGCAACAGCTTCACCTGCAGGTCCATCGGCATATCGCCGATCTCATCGAGCAGGATGGTTCCTTTCTGCGCTAGGCCGAACTTGCCGTCCCGTTCGCGGTCCGCCCCCGTGAATGCCCCTTTGACGTGGCCAAATAGCTCCGATTCCAGCAGAGTGGAGGGGATGCCGGCGCAGTTCACCGCCACGAAGTTGTTCGCCATGCGGGGGCCGGAGAAGTGAATGGCGCGGGCCAGCACCTCTTTGCCGGTGCCGCTTTCCCCGTAGATCGCCACGGTGGTATTGAGGGCGGCGGCCACTTTTTCGGTTGTTTCCAGCACCCGTTTCATCAGGGCGGACTGCGTGACGATATTGTGGAAGCTGTATTGTTCTTTTAGCTGGCTTTTGAGTTTTACGTTTTCTTCATTCAGCCGCCGGAATTCCAGGTTGCGGCGGACGGCCGCCACCAGCGCCAGCGGTTCAAACGGCTTGATCATATAGTCGGTGGCGCCATCCTTCATCATGGCGACCGCCATATCGATGGTGCCGTGGCCGGTCAGCATGATGAACGGCAGGGAAATTCCCCGCTTCTTCATCTCTTTGAGCAGTCCCGGACCGTCCATATGGGGCATTTTTTGGTCGGCGATAATCATATCCACGCTTTCCCGCTCCAGGACATTGAGCGCCTCAAGTCCGTTGCGGGCGGTGAGAGCCTGAAAGCCTTCCAGCTTGAGAATGCTGCCCAGCGTCAATAGCGCCACTTCGTCATCGTCGACGATAAGCACCGCCGCTTCGTAATTTCCCATTACAATCCCCCGGCGCCTATTATGCGCCAAGCCGCCGCCGCAGGCAAACTCCGCATTGGACCCGGTTTTCCGGTAAAATCAAACCGTGCCGCCAAAAAGATCAGACCCCTTATCCCCGATAGAGCGAAGCCGCTTAATGGGCAAGGTGAAAAGCAGGAATACCCAACCCGAACTGGCCGTCCGCCGCCTTGTCCATTCCTTGGGTTATCGATACCGGCTGCATGTGAAAAAACTGCCCGGTACGCCCGATATGGTCTTCGCCAAAAAGAAAAAGGTGATATTTGTAAACGGTTGTTTTTGGCACAGGCATAACTGCGCGGACGGGCGGCGGCTTCCCCATGCCCGGCGAAAATTCTGGCGCGCAAAATTGGAGGGAAATAAAAAGCGGGACGGGTATAATATGAAGATGCTTAAACGCATGGGGTGGATGGCACTAACTATTTGGACATGCGAGATTGATAACAGTGGTTCAATGAAGAAAAAAGTTCTCAATTTCTTGGGGCGGTAAGTGAATTCAATCGAACTGTTTGCCGGGGCCGGTGGTTTGGCGATGGGGGTTTCCAACTCCGGGTTCAGCCACAAGGCGGTCATTGAATACGATGCCGATTCATGCGAGACCCTGCGGGAAAATAAAAAAAGGGGCGTGAAGCCGGTTGCCGCATGGCCTATTTTCCAGCATGACGTGAGGAAATTTGATTATTCCGCGCTGAACGGCGAAATAACCCTTGTCGCGGGAGGCCCCCCGTGCCAGCCCTTCTCCCTCGCCGGAAAACATAGGGGGTTCAATGACCGCCGTGATTTATTCCCGGAAGCGGTTCGGGCGGTGAGGGAACTGCAACCGAAAGCGGTCATTTTTGAAAACGTCAAAGGACTCCTTCGGCCCGCCTTTTCGAAATATTTTGAGTATATCGTTCTTCAGTTATCCTATCCCTTTTTGGCGGCAAAACGGGAAGAGGGCTGGGAAGAACATCTATCGCGCCTTGAAAGGCATCACACCCAATCCCGGCGGAAAGACGTTTCTTATAAAGTCCTTTTCCGCCTTTTAAACGCCGCGGATTTCGGTGTTCCCCAAAAAAGGGAACGGGTGTTTTTTGTGGCGGTTCGCGCCGATATCGACCTTGAGTGGAATTTTCCGGCGCCGACACATTCACAGGATGCGTTGTTGTTTGACCAGTGGATCAGCGGAGCTTACTGGAAACGGCATGGCGTTTCCTCCCGCCACATTCCGCGGATGGATAAAAGATTGGCCCCCAAAATACGGCGAATGGAATCCCGCCTGTTTGGGCCAACCCTGAAACCTTGGGCCACGGTGCGGGACGCCATCGCGGGCCTTCCCGATCCCCGCGCGAAAGAAGCGCGGACAATTCCCAACCATGTTTTTAACGATGGGGCGAAAACCTATCCGGGGCATACAGGCAGCCCCCTTGATGAACCCGCGAAAACCCTTAAGGCCGGGGATCATGGTGTGCCGGGGGGCGAAAACATGATGGTCTTGCCTTCCGGCGATGTGCGCTATTTCACGGTGAGGGAATCCGCGCGCTTGCAAACCTTCCCGGACAAATACCTGTTCCCCCGCACATGGACGGAGTCGATGCGTCAGATTGGTAACGCCGTTCCGGTAAGGCTGGGGCAGGCGGTGGCGGAAAGCGTGGCATCCCTGCTTCGCGGACACAATTGAATGACGTATGAACGACAAACCATTTAATCCACTTGATAAAAAAAACTTGGGGCTTAGCGTCGCCGATGCCCTTCTTGAGCAGAAAGCCCATCAATTGAAGGATGTCCTGAAATTCGATGGGGCGGGTGTTTACGCAATCTACTATGCGGGAAATTTTCCCCTCTATAAACGGATATCGGCGAAAAATAAAAACAGGAAATTCGATTGGCCCATCTATGTGGGCAAGGCCGTTCCCGCCGGAGCCCGGAAAGGGGGCTTCGGCTTGGATGAGCAGCCGGGGAACGTTTTGTTTAAACGGTTGCAGGAACATCTTGCATCCATTGAAGACGCTGAAAACCTCGATGCAAAAGACTTTTTTTGCAGATACTTGGCTGTTGACGATATTTGGATTCCGCTGGGCGAATCCCTCTTGATCGAGAAATTTTCACCCCTTTGGAACAAAGTGGTGGATGGTTTTGGAAACCACGACCCGGGTTCGGGGCGGCACAATCAACAAAATAGTCCGTGGGATATTCTGCATCCGGGCAGGGCATGGGCGGCTAAACTCAAAGACAATAAAAAATCCCGCGCCAAAATAGCGGAAGAAATCGAGGCATTTCTTGATCGGCATTAACCCGGAAAATATCGGGGGGCTTTCGCTCCAAATCCTGAACTATAATTTCGGGTCTGTATGACGAAAAAACATGAGCGGGCCGATTTCGGGAAGATCACCAGCTACCCCATCGCCCAGCGGACGAATAAAGTGAAAATCGCCGATTTCGCCAACGTCGACGGCTACCGCGCATCGAAAAACATCGCCGACCTGCTGCCGAGGCAGCTCAAGGCGTCGGACTTCAAGGCCATCACCGGCCACCTGCGGGCCGCGCACAAGCACGGCAAAGGGGTCATTTTCGCCATCGGCGCGCACGTCATCAAGGCCGGCTGCTCCAGCATCCTCATCGACTGGATAGGGCGCGGCGTCATCACCGGCATCGCGATGAACGGCGCGGGAGCTGTGCATGACCTTGAGATCGCCCTCATCGGCGAGACCAGCGAGGACGTGGAGGAAGAAGTGAAAACCGGCCGCTTCGGCATGGTGGAGGAGACCGCCGCCATGACGATGGAGGCGTTGCGCGCCTACCCGGAGACGGGCTTCGGCCAGTGCATCGGCCAATACATCCTCGACAAAAAAATGCCGCACGCGGACAAGAGCATCCTCGCCGCCTGCGCCGCCAAGGGGATACCGGCAACCGTCCACGCCGCCATCGGCTGCGAGATCACCCACATCCATCCGCAAACGGACGGCGCGCTCATCGGCGAAAAAAGCTTCGACGATTTCCGCGTTTTCACCGCGATGCTTAAAACGCTCACCGGCGGCGGCTGTTACTTCAACGTCGGCTCCGCCGTCATCCTGCCCGAAATTTTCATCAAGGCGCTTTCCGCCGCCCGCAATCTGGGCGGCGACGTGCGCGATTTCACCGCCGTCGATTTCGACATGATCATGCACTACCGCCCCGGCGTGAACGTGGTCTACCGCCCGGTCACCACCGGCGGCAAGGGGTACCGCGTCATCGGCCACCACGAGCTGCTGCTGCCGCTGCTTTACCACATGTACGAAAACGGCGGCGAGAGATGAAGCTTTGCGTGCTCGGTTCCGGCAGCGAGGGGAACGCCATCCTCGTCCACAGCGATACCAGCGCCGTGCTGATAGACGCCGGTTTCGCCTGCCGCGAACTGGAAAACCGCCTCAAGCGGATCGGCTTCGAGCCGGGGGACATCAAAGCCATCGCCATCACCCACGAACACGCCGACCACATCCGGGGCGCGGCGCTTTTTTCGCGCAGGTACGGGATACCGCTGTACCTCACGCGCGGCACCGCGCTGGCCGCCAACGGGCAACTGGAAAAAGCGGGGCGGCTTGAGACCGTCACCCCCGATGAGCCGTTCACCGTGGGGGACATCACGCTGCACCCCTTTGCCATCCCGCACGACGCCGCCGAGCCGGTGGCATACCTGGGCGAATGCGGCGGCCGCCGCGCGCTGATAATGACCGATCTGGGGCACGTTACCGTGCGCGCCGTGGAAAAGTTCCGCTTGGCGCATCTCGCGCTGGTGGAGAGCAATCACGATCCGGAGCTGCTGAAAATCGGCCCCTACCCCTGGCCGCTGAAACAGCGCATCGCCGGCAAACTGGGGCATCTCTCCAACGACGATTGCATGGCCCTGCTGGCGGACGCGGCGGGGGACGGCCTCAATACCGTCATCTTCGCCCACCTGAGCAGGCAGAATAATAACCCCAACCTCGTCCGCGTGGGGGCCGACAGCTTTTTCGCCGCGGCGGGGCACAAAATAAAATGCGAGATAGCGCGGCAGGACCACCCCGGCGAATTGCACGATGTATAAGGAAATTCTCCGATGATAGAACGATACACGCTTAAGGAAATGGCCGCCCTCTGGTCGCCGCACAACAAATTCGCCGCTTGGCTGGAGGTGGAAATCGCCGCATGCGAGGCGCACCACAAGCTGGGAAACATCCCCGCCGGCGCGCTTGCCGTCATCAGGCAAAAGGCGAACTTCGATGTTGCGCGCATAGACGAGATCGAGCGCGAGGTGCGGCACGACGTTATCGCCTTCCTCACGTCCGTCGCCGAATTCGTCGGGCCGGAAAGCCGGTACGTCCACATGGGACTCACCTCGTCCGACGTGGTGGACACCGCGCTCTGCGCCTTGATGAAACGCGCCGGCGGATTGATTCTGGAAAAGCTGGACCTTTTTCTCGCCGCGCTGGAGAAGCAGGCATACGCGTATAAGATGACGCCGTGCATGGGGCGCACCCACGGCGTACACGCCGAGCCGACCACCTTCGGCCTCAAGCTGGCGCTCTGGCACGCCGAGATGCGGCGCAACCGCAAGCGGCTGGTGAGCGCCGTCGAAACCATCGGCGTGGGGAAAATATCCGGCGCGGTGGGCACCCACGCGCATTGCAGCCCGGATATCGAAAAATACGTCTGCGAAAAGATGGGGCTGGTTCCCGCCCCCATCAGCACGCAGATCATTCAGCGCGACCGGCATGCGGACTACATGGCGGCGCTCGCCATTACGGCCGCCACCATCGAAAAAATAGCCCTCGAAATCCGCCACCTCCAGCGCAGCGAGGTGCTGGAGGCCGAAGAGCCGTTCCACCAGGGGCAGAAAGGCTCTTCCGCCATGCCGCACAAGCGCAACCCGGTGGTGTGCGAGCAGATGTGCGGCTTGGCCCGCGTGATGCGCGGCAACATGCATACCGCGCTGGAAAACGTGGCGCTGTGGCACGAGCGCGACATCAGCCACAGCGGCGCCGAGCGGGTGATCGTGCCGGACAGCACCACGCTGCTGCATTACATGCTGGAAAAGATGCGTAAGGTCATCGAGGGGCTGCACGTATATCCCAAGCGGATGCTGAAAAACATCGACGCCACCTACGGCCTTTTTTACTCGCAAAAGGTGCTGCTGGCGCTGGTGGAAAGCGGCATGATCCGCGAAGACGCCTATGCGCTGGTGCAGGGGCTGGCGATGCGCTGCTGGCGCGAGGAACTGCTTTTCAAGGATGTCGTCAGGGCCGAGCCGAAGATAGCCGAGCGCCTCACGCCGGCCCGGATTGAAGAATTGTTCGACCTGAACTATTATCTAAGGAACGTGGACGAAATTTTCAAACGCGTATTTGGCGGCTGACGCCGCATTCGGAGGAAACCGTGACCAGGCAGATGGAAAAGATTTACGAGGGCAAGGCCAAAATCCTGTATCTCACCGACAATCCGGATCAGGTGATACAGCACTTCAAGGACGACGCCACCGCCTTCAACGCGCAGAAGCGCGGCACCATCGTGGACAAAGGGGTGATGAACAATATGCTCACCGCCCATCTCTTCGAGTTTCTCGAAAAAAACGGGGTGAAAACCCATTTCGTGAAAAAGCTCAACGACCGCGACATGCTGGTGAAAAAAGTGGCCATCGTTCCGGTGGAAGTGGTGGTGCGCAACGTGCTCGCCGGCTCCCTCGCCAAAAAACTCGGCAAGGAAGAGGGGAGCCAACTGGCCCACCCGGTGGTGGAGTACTACTACAAGGATGACGCGCTGGGCGATCCGATGATAATGCCCGACCATGTGCTGGTTTTCGGCTGGGCCACGCAAGGCGAATTGGACGTCATCCGCGCGGCGGCGCTGCGGGTGAACGGGCTGCTGCTGGAGCTTTTCAAAAACCACGGCATCCGTCTGGTCGACTTCAAATTGGAGTTCGGACGTTTTAAAGGCGAAATCATCCTCGCGGATGAATTTTCGCCCGACACCTCCCGGCTGTGGGATATGGAGAGCGGGGAAAAAATGGATAAGGACCGCTTCCGCCGCGACCTCGGCAAAGTGGAAGAATCGTATCGCGAGGTTGTGCGGAGGATATGCGGCCAATGAAAGCCAAGGTGACGGTGACGCTGCGCGACGGCATCCTGGATACGCAGGGAAAGGCGGTGGAGCACGCCCTCCACTCGCTCGGCTTCACGGGGGTTAAAAACGTCCGCATCGGCAAGCATATCGAGATGGATATCGACGGCGCGGACGCGGCAACCGCCAAAAAACAGGTGGACGAGATGTGCGGGAAGCTCCTGAGCAACCCGGTGATGGAAAACTTCCAGATCACCGTGACGGAAGGGAAATAGGATGGACATCGCCGGGATCAAAAACATCATGTGCGAGATACCGATGTTCGACAACATCAAGCAATCCGACATTGCCGTGCTCGCCAGCAAGCTGGAACTCCGCCGTTACCCGGCCAATACCATGGTGGCGAGGGAAGGATCCCCCGGCGACTCCGTGTTGTTTATCACCAGCGGCAAGCTGGAGATACGCAAAGAGAGCCTTGACGGGAAATATACCGTGCTCGCCCAGCATGGCAAGGGGAAGAGCGTGGGCGAAATGGCGCTGGTTCGCGGCAACGCAACGCCGCGCGGCGCCAGCATTGTGGCCACCGAGTTGACCGAAGCGCTTGTCCTTTCGCGCAAAAATTTTGAGGTACTCATCGAAAAAAATCCTCCCATAGCCATACAGATACTGCGCAACATCGCCGCGGCCATAAGTGACCGGCTGGATCATCTCGGCAGCCGCTACGCCGACAAACAACAGTGATGCCGGCCATGAAAAATCCCAGAATCGGGGTGGTGCTGTTCCCCGGCGCGAACTGCGAACGGGACACGCTCCACGCCGCTTCGCTGCTTCCCGGCGCGGCCGTGCGCCACATCTGGCATAAGGACGCCTCGGTAGGGGACATCGACGTGGTATTTCTCCCTGGCGGCTTTTCCTACGGCGATTACCTCCGCTGCGGAGCCATCGCCCGTTTCTCGCCGGTGATGCGGTCGGTGATGGAGTTCGCCGAAAAAGGGGGGATCGTCATCGGCATCTGCAACGGTTTCCAGGTGCTCACCGAATGCCACCTGCTGCCGGGCGCGCTCCTGATGAACGAATCGCGCAAGTTCATATGCAAAAACATCCATGTCCGCGTGGAGCGGAACGACATCGCCGCCACGCGCGCGCTGAACAAGGGGGCCGTGCTGAAACTCCCCATCGCCCACGGCGAAGGGCGGTATTACGCCCCCCCGGAAACGCTGCAAGCGCTGGAAGCCAACGGGCAAGTGGTGGTGCGCTACTGCGACGAGAGCGGCAACGTAACGCCGGGCGCCAACCCCAACGGCGCGCTCAACAACATCGCGGGCATCTGCAACGCGCGCGGCAACGTCTTTGGGCTGATGCCGCACCCGGAACGCGCCTCCGAAGCGATTTTGGGCAACACCGACGGCTGGGGCGTTTTCAAATCGCTTACGGCGTAGGATTCGGCGCGGAGGGGGGCGCGGCATGATTAACCGGCTCATCGAAAAAATATTCCGCACACCTTTCATTCACATCTTGTGGGTCAGCGTTGCGCTATCCGTGGCGTCGTCCGAGGCAATCACCGCCGCCATGAGTCTGTATTTTCACGGGGTGGTGACGGCTGATTATCTCGTCACCGGCGCGGTTGCTTCGTTCTTTGTTTCGGGCGGGGTGACATTGCTTATCATCGCGTTCGTTAACCATGTGCGCGCGATTGACAGCCGTTATCAGGAGGAGCGGTTTGCCGCGGCTGCCGTCAACGTCCGCCTCGCCGCCGCGTTGGAGCAGACCGGCGAAGGGGTGTACATCACCGACGCCGGCAACAAGATCGTTTACGCCAATCCGGCTTTCACCCGGATAACCGGCTATTCCGCCGCGGAAGTTTTGGGAAAAACGCCCGACTGCCTGAAAAGCGGCAAGCACCCGGAACAGTTTTACCGGACGATGTGGGAGACGTTGCGCGCCGGAAAGGCGTGGGAGGGGCGTTTCATCAACCGCCGCAAGGACGGCGGCCTGTTCGATCAGCTTACCGGCATTTCCCCCGTGTTTGGCCAGGACGGGACGGCCGCCAATTATGTGGCGGTGATGCGCGACGTTTCGCGGGAGGAGATGCTCAACCGCGCGCGGCGGTACTTCACCGCCGTCACCTCGCACGAGTTGCGCACACCCTTGAGCCGGATGCAGTTGGTGGAATCGCTGATAACCATGGCCCTCGCCGCCCCGGCGGATCAGGTGGAACTCCTGCGGCAGGCCGCCGACGGGTTGGAGAAGTGCCGCAAGGATTTCGACGACATCCTCGCCACCACCGATCTCCTGGCGCAGTTGAGCGGCGGGGAGAGCCGCGGGGAAGACCGCTCCTGCCACCTTCATTTTCTCCTGCAACAGTGCGCGGCCCATACCGGCAAGCGCATCGGCGAGGAACAAAGAAGCCTCACGTTCACCGTTGATTTGGCGCGGTTGCCCGCGTTTTCCATCGTGCCGGCAAAGCGGGAAATGCTCGGCTGGGCGGTGAATGAGCTGCTGGCGAACGCCGTGCGCTTCACGCCGGACGGCGGAACGGTACCGCTGGAAGCAAGCGTCGACGGGGACGAAGCGGTCATCGCGGTAACCGACACGGGCATTGGCATTCCTGAAGGGAGCGGCCGCGATGTCTTCGAGCCGTATTTCGCGTTGGAGGATATCGCCCTCCACTCGTCGGGAAAGTACCGCTTCAAAAGCGGCGGGATGGGACTGGGACTGACGCTGGTGAAGATGGTGATGGAGCACCACAACGCCGATTTTTCCGTGACGAGCGAAGGCGAGAACCGGGGGACACGCGCGGTATTCCGCCTGAAACTGCCGGCGGACGGAACCGGCTTTTAATACCCCCGCTTACAGCGGGCGGGGGCCTGGCTGCCGGCGGCGGGCGGCGCGCTTTTCAAACCACCGCTCCGCCAGCGAATAGACGCTTGGCACCACCAGCAGCGTGAGGAATGTCGACGAGATCATGCCGCCGATGACGGCGATGGAGAGCGGGGCGTTGGTGTCGCTCCCTTCGCCCAATCCCAGCGCGGCCGGCAACATGGCGAAAATGACCGTGAAGCTGGTCATCAGCACCGGCCGCATGCGCACGGGGCAGGCCTCGCGCAGGGCGGCGTCGATGTCTTTCCCCTCCGCGCGCAGCTGATTGGCGAAATCGACCAGCAGGATGGAGTTTTTGGCCACCAGCCCCATCAGCAGCACCAGCCCGATCATGGAAAAAATATTGAGCGTGCTGCCGGTGATCCAGAGCGCGGCCAGCCCCCCGATGATCGCCAGCGGCTGCGCCACCATGATGATGAACGGCTGCGTGAAGCTGTTGAACTGGCTGGCCAGCACCATGTACAGCAGGATGATCGACATGCTGAACGCGAAAATCATGTACCCGACGGTTTTGCCGAATTCCTCCGCCTGTCCGCGCATCAGCACCGTGTATCCCATCGGCAGTATCGCGTCCGCGGCATCCGTAACCTTTTTCATCGCCTCGCCCAGGGGAATGGCGGGATCGGAGAAGAAATTGGCGGCGTATTTGAGATCGAGCCTGCCGATCACGGCCGGCCCCAGCTCCTTTTTGAACGATGCGATGGTATCGAGCCGCACCAGCTTGCCGTCGCGCGAACGGACGTATATCTTCTTGAGGTCGGCGGGGTTTTCGACCTGCCCGTCGGCCGCTTTTATGCGTACGTCATAGCGTTCGCCGTCCCCCGGCTCATCGTTATATTTCGCCGCGTCGTAGCCCCCCACCAGCACGTTCACCGCCATCGCCATGTCGATGGCGGAAAGGCCGAGGGTTGCGGCGCGGGCGCGGTCGATGCTGATATTCACCTGCGGCATGTCGGTCTGGAGGTCGAGGTCGAGGCGTCCCAACGCGCCGTCGGCGGAAAGTTTCTTCTTCATCTGTTCCGCGAGCGCGGCCACTTGATCCAGGTTGACGCCGCTCAGGGTAAACTGGAGCGGTTCGCCGCGGCCGCCGCTCACCATCGGCACGGCGGAGGGGAACGCCATCACCCCCGGTATCCGGGCGAATTTTCCGGCAAGCGCGTCCATCACCTCATACTGCTTGAGCTTGCGTTCCGCCTTTGGCGTCAGCCGCACAAACGCCATTCCCTGGTTCACCTGCCCCGCCTGTCCCAGGCCGATGGCGGTGAAGTAGGTCAGTATCTCTTTCTGGCCGGCCATCACTTTTTCCACTTCCGCGAGGCGGCCGGCGGCATAGTCGATGCTGGATCCGAGCGGCGTTTTAAAAAACACGATGAAACGCCCTTCGTCCTCTTTCGGCACGAATTCCTTTCCCACCATCGCGAAAAAGAAACCGGTGGAGAGGACGGTGGCCGCGGTGAACAGCACCACCTTCCAGCGGTGGGAAAGCGCGTATTCCAGCAATCTGATGTACCAGCGGTCCATCATGAGGAACGCCCGGTCGAGGAAACGGTAGGCCGGGCCGTGCGTTTCTTTGTCCGCCATCACGAGAAAGCGGGAGCAGAGCATCGGCGTCAGCGTCATCGAAACAAACCACGAGGCGATGACCCCCACGGTGACGACCACCGCGAACGACTGGAAGAATCGCCCGATGATCCCCCCCATGAAAATCACGGGGAAGAAAATGGAGATCAGCGTCAGCGTCGCCGCCAGCACGGCGAAGACCACCTGTTGCGAGCCGTTGATGGAGGCCGACACCGGGTCGCGGTCGATATGCTCGCGGTGGCGGTAGATGTTTTCCAGCACCACGATGGCGTCGTCCACCACCACGCCGATCAGCAGCAGCAGCGCCAGCAGCGTGAGGGTGTTGAACGTATAGCCGGAAAAATACATGGCCGCGATGGCGGAAAGGAGCGATACCGGGATGGCGGTGGCGATAATGAACGTGGCGCGGAAGCTCTTGAGAAACAGGAATACCACCAGCGCCGCCAGCATTACCGATTCGACGATGTGCTCCTTGAGGGAGTTCACCATGCCCCTGATGAACAGGCCGTCGTTGGAAGCCTCCTCTATGGCAAGGCCGGGCGGAAGCTGCGGGATGATCTCGTTCTTGAGGCGCTCCTGCACCTTCTCGATGACTTCGATGGTGTTGGAGCGGCTCACTTTCACGATGCCCAGCCCCACGTTCGGCTTCCCGTTGAAGTTGGCAAGCTGCCGGTAATCGGCGAGGCCGTCCTCCACCCGCGCCACTTCCCTCAGAAATATCGGCGCGTTGTCTTTGTAGCCGACGATCATCCCGCGCATGTCGTTGAGGTTGTGGAACTCGGCGTCCAGCTTGATGAGGAATTCCATGTGGGAGCCGGAGAGAAAGCCGCCCGGCAGCACCACGTGCTCGCCCTCGAAGGCCCCCAGCACGTCGTTGACCGAAAGCCCCAGCCCGGCCAGCGCCGCCAGGTTCAGGTTCACCCGTATCTGGCGTTTGCGTTCGCCGCCGATGAGAACCTGGCCGACGCCGTCGATGTTCTCCAGCCGCTTCTTGATGACGTTGCGGGCGTAAAGGTTCATATCCCCCAGCGTCCGGTCGCCGTTGAGCGAAAGCCACATCACCGGCTGCGCCCCCACCTCCACCTTCGCCACCACCGGATTGTCGATTCCTTTCGGCAGTTGGCGCAGGATTTGGTTCACTTTCGCCTGCACTTCGTTAAACGCCACGTCGGCGTTTTTGCTGAGGCTGAACTCGACCACCACCACCGATACGCCGGGGGAGCTGGTGGACTGGATGTGGTTGATGCCCGGCACGGAGTTCACGGCGGACTCGATGACGCTGGTGACGTTGGAATCCATGACGTTCGGATTGGCGCCGGGCATCACGGTCATGATGGTGATGACGGGAAACTCGATCTGCGGAAAGCGGTCGATCCCCAGCCGGGTGTAGCCGATGTAGCCGAGCAGCATCAGCACGCCGCTCATCATGTACGCCAGGACGTGCCGGCGTATCGACAGCTCAGGCAGCGTCATTTCGCCCTGTCCGCACCGGGAGCCATTTTTACCGCCGCGCCATCGGTGAGGAAACCGGCGCCGTCGGCGGCGAGGGTTTCATCCCCCTTGAGGCCGCTGACAATCTCCACCATGCCATCCTGCCGCACGCCGGTTTTCACCGGCACGGCGCGCGTCTTATCCCCGGTTATGATGTAGACCGTTTCGCCCGCCGGGCGCAGGATCACGCAGAGCGCCGGAACCATCACCGCCGCCTGGCGGGAACTCAGGAGCACCGAGCCGGTGACGCTGGCGCCCGGCATCCAGCCGCCAAGGTTGTCCCTGTTCACGATTACATCCACGGAACGGCTGCCGCTGGTGATTACCGGACGGATTTCCGATATCTTTCCCTCCATCACCGCGCCGGGGTCGATGGGGCTGGTCAGCCGCACCGCCTGTCCCGCAGCCAAGCGGCTGGCCGTGGATTCGGGGAACGGCAGGTGTATCTGCAAGCGGTTTCCGCCGTCGATGATGAACATCGGCTTGCCGGGGTTTACATAATCCCCTTCGGCAACCAGGCGGCTTTGCACTTTGCCGGAGAGCGGCGCGGTGACGGCGGCCCTTTTCAGGTCGCGCGCGGCGGCGGCGAGCTGGCTGCGCAGCGCGGTAAGCTGCGTCTGGGCGTCGTCAAGCTGGCTTTCGGGTATCACTTTCTCGGCGAAAAGGTTTTTCAGGCGGGCCACGTTTTTTTCGGCGTTGGATGCCGCGGCGAGGGCCGCCTCGTGCCGCAGCTTCAGGTCGCCGTCGTCGATTTTCGCCAGCACGTCGCCGGCGTTCACCGTCGCGCCGTTATCCGCCAGCACGGCGCTCACGCGGCCGCTTACCTCGGCCGACACGGCGGGAGCCTCGCGGCTTTCGATATAGCCGACCGATTCCTCGCGGACCTCCACGTTGCGCAGTTCCGCCTTCACGGCGGTCACCGGCACGGCGCGCGGGCCGTGGCCGGTTTGCGCTTCCTCTTTCTTCTTGCAGCCGCCCGCCAGCAGCAGCGCCGCCGCGCACAATGCCGCCGCCATCCGCCTGTTCCGTCCGGAGCCGAATATTTCCATCGCGCCTTTCCCTTTCATCCGTCACCGTGGCCTGATGCCGTTGAGCAGTATTTCAGAAACCGTTTTCACATAGCGTTCCGGGTCGTCCGCGAAGGTTACTTCGCGGTAGTGCCGCAACACCTCGTTGTTTTGGAAGAAAAAAATGTTCGCCGCCAGCACCAGCGCCGTCACCGCGGCGGGATCCATATCCTTGCGCAGTTCGCCGTTCTCCTGCCCTTTGCGGACAAGCGCGGTGAGCGTGGAAAAATTGCGGGCAAAACCGCTTTCGGCGATCTCGCGCCCCCGCTTGCGGCTGTCCGTCAGCAGTTCGCGCAGGATGAGCCGCGCCATGTCGGCGTGACAGCGCATTCCCTCGATATGTGCCTTGGCAAAAAGCTCCAGCTTGCGCGCCACCGTCGCCCCGCTATCTTCCACGTCTTCCAGCAGCGTTTTAATCCCCTCGGCGGCGAAACGGAGCGCCGCTTGATACAGGTCGTCCTTGGCGCGGAAGTGGTGGTAGATGTTCGCCTTGCTCGTTCCCGCCTCTTTGGCGATGGCGCTCATGGATGCGGCGGCGAAGCCGTGCTTGGCAAAAAGTTTTTCGGCGGCGGCAAGTATGCGGCTCACGACGGGGCACTCTTTAGGCGCGGTCTTTTTAACGGAAACGGTTTTTGCCAAAATTCCTCCAGAACCAGCCTTGACCGACCAACCGGTCGGTCAGATTTCATTATCCTTCCTTTTTCCGTACTGTCAAGCGCGGCTGGGCGTATCCCGCTCCGTTCCAGCCTTCGCCGCGGCCATTCGCCATATCCGCGCCATTTCCCTTTTCCTTGCCGAGTTCCCCGCCCACCCGGTATCCTGTTTCAATGATGAACCGAGGCGGACTGTCCGGC
Organism: Nitrospinota bacterium; assembly: GCA_016217735.1. NCBI lineage: Bacteria > Pseudomonadati > Nitrospinota > Nitrospinota bacterium. The sequence continues at coordinate 12,843 of JACRGQ010000071.1, read as the reverse complement.
TATACGCTTGTGGAGCTGCTTATCGTGATGGCGGTCATTGCGATGGTGGCGGGGCTGGGGGTGCCGTTCTTCGCGCGCTCCCTTGAACGGGCGGAACTGAAGTCGGCCGCCGGGGAGATGGCGGCCCTCATGCGGCTGGCCCGGCAGGAAGCCATCGCGCGCAAAACCGTTTTTTCCGCCGTGATAGACCCGGCGCAAAAAGCGGCCTACGCCATCGAGGGGCGGTTCGACGCCGGAAACCCGGCGGGGCCGTTCAACGGCGAGGCGGTGAAAATCCCCGATGCGGTAAAGGTTTGGACGCCCCGCGATGGGCTGCTGGTTTTGGAGTTCAGCCCCGCCGGAACCGCCTCCGCGTGCAACCTCGCCGTCACCTCCATGAAAGCGGACAGCGCCGAAGATGAAAACGGCTACCGCGTGACCCTCGATCCGCTTTCCGGCCGCGCGCGGGTAATCCGCAACGAAGCGGCGGGGATAGTAAGGGAAAGAAAATGAACCACGAAGTGCGCGAGCGCGGCTTCACGCTGCTGGAAATCCTCGTGGCCGTCACCATCCTTGCCGTGTCGTTCACCGCCATCTTCCACCTTTATGGCGGCACGCTCCGCAACATCGAACGGAGCGAGCGCCACGCCCGCGCGGCGGTGTTGGGCGGCGAAAAGCTGGAAGAACTGATGGCCCGCAGTCCTTTCCCGCCGGTGGGCGAACAGGGAACGTTTTCCGGCAATCCGGACTACTCGTATAAAACCACCGTCGAGGAATATAAAGAACCGGTGGGGCGGAAGGAAAAAACAGCGCCGCGCGATGCCGCCGAGCGGATAGTCCTCTACCATCTTTCCGTGAAGGTGGAGTGGAAGGATGGCGAAACGGCCAAAGAGCTTGTCCTGAATACGCTCAAGACGGCGGTGGAGGCGAACCGGTGAAGAACCAGCGCGGTTTCACGCTGCTCGAACTGCTGATCGCCATCACCCTGCTGGCGGCGATCACCGCCATCCTCACCGCCGGGTTTCAGCTTTCGCTCCGCTCGTGGGAGGCGGGGCGGAACCGGATGGAAGGGCATTACGATCTCACCGAGGGGATGGGACTCATCGCGGGACAGCTCAAAAGCGCGCGGCAAAACTATTTCGTGAACGCGAAGAACGAAAAAATCCTCGCCTTTCACGGCGAAGCGGACAAGCTCCTCTTCGTGGCGAACGTCCCGCGCCTCAAGGCACTGACGGACGCCGACGGTTTTTATCTGCAACGGCTCTCATTCGACGCGGAGAAGAAGGCGCTGCTTTTCTCCGAAGCGCCATTTGATCCGCATACGCCGGTTGACGAAGTAAAGTGGACGGACGTTCCGATGGGGGAGGGGACGATCAAGGAATTTAAATGCGAGTACCTCTACCGCGAAGGAACGGGGAGCGACGCGAAAGATGTCTGGCGCGAAAAGAGCGCCGACGACAAAGAACTGGACAAGATGCCGTTGGCGGCGCGGCTCTCGCTGGCGATGGTGGAAAGCAACGATCCGTTCGTGTGGCCGCCGCTTACCGTGCGGATAGAGCCGGGCGGCGCTGTAGCGCCGGAGGTGAAGAAGTGAAGCAGGTACGGGACGAGCGGGGTATCGCGCTGCTGCTGGTGATATGGCTGCTGGTGATTCTGGCGGCGTTGGCGGCGGAAATGGCGATGAGCGCGCGCGGCGACATCGGGGCAGTGCGCAACTTCAAGGAGGGGCGCGAGGCATATTACCTCGCCCGCGCCGGCGCGCAGATGGCCTTCGCGGAGTTGCTGGAGGATTTTGATTATGTGTACGCCAAAGACGGACAGGATGTTTTGGGGCGCGTCGGCGACGATCTGAAAGAACCGGAGTTTGCGCCGCGGCAGGTGAAGCTTGGCGGCGGATTGGCGGGCTATGTCATTACCGACGAGAACGCGAAGCTGAATCTCAATGCCCTGGCGCGGGACGAAGGGGGATTGCGGCGACTTTTCGCCGCGCTGTTTCCGGATAAAATTGACGGGGAGGATGCGGCCATCGATGGCATCCTCGATTGGGCCGACGCCGACGAGTATCACCGCGCCAACGGCGCCGAGAGCGATTATTACCAAACGCTGAAACCGCCGTATAAAGCCAAGAACGGCGATTTTGACAGCGTGGCGGAACTGCGGCGGGTTAAAGGGATTTCCCCCAAAATATTCGCGGCCCTGGAAAAGGTGCTCACCGTTTATTCCGCCGGGGCGTTGAATCCCAATACCGCCACGCCCGAAGCGTTGCTGGCATCCGGAGTGCCGCAGGACAAGGTGGATGCCATCATGGATGCCCGCGCCCACAATGCTCCCCCCGACCCAAACGGCAAATCGGATACCTTTGTGATTGTCGCCACCGGCCGTTTCGAAGGGAGCGCGTTAACCCACTCGGTGCGTGTGGTGGTGCGCAAGACCGCCCCCCGCCGCCTCACGCTCCTCGATTGGGCCGACGATTTTTATGATGTCTTCGTGCGGAAAAAAGAACCTGTTATTGCCCAGCCTCCCGCCCGTTAGGACACTTTTAGGTGGCTAGTGTAGTGCGTCTAACGCTTCTTTACATATTGCCCGCGTTGCATGGAGTACCAAGACCAAGCAAACCGTGAAAAATACAGGGTTTTCCGTTGCAATCATATGCCAAGGAAAATAGGACGCACTACACTAGGGGGAAGGGAGTGATTCCTTCCCCACTTCTTGACCGAATCGATTCAGGGTTTTGGACGCACAACACAATTAGACAGACGAGCAATCAGAGAGTGTGAGGACTGCCACGATGGTATATTATGGTGGCTCTCGGTGTAATTGAAGATGTAATTTCATAAGGTTCATTAGGCGTTGGGAGGCTGGATGTTAAATCAATATGGCTTTGAAGGCACACAGTGGAATCTCGCAAAGCGGCAAGGGAGGGACATACTGATTGCAGTTGCCCGCCGTCGTGGTCAAATTGCGTATTCTGAGTTTGTTGCGCAAATCACAGCCCTCCGTATGGAGCCACATGACTTCCGTTTATTTCATTTCCTCGGGGAGATCAGCACTGAAGAAGATGGGGCGGGACGTGGAATGCTCACGGCGATAGTGGTGCATAAGAACGGGGACATGCAGCCTGGCCCTGGTTTTTTTGAGCTAGCCGAGTCTCTCGGACGAAACACCAAAGACACTCTTGCGTGTTGGGTTAAGGAATTTAATTACGTCCATGACTACTGGGCAAGTCGCGATGGCCGCGCCTAACCCGGTGGTCATGGGAATCGAGGTCATAAGGGGACGGGGTCGGGCCTTGCTTTGTAGCATTTGGAAAAGTTGCTTCTAGTGTAGTGTCCCGGTATTCCCTTTACAGTTGTCATTCCCGCGAAGGCGGGAATCCAGAGAGGGAAAAGCCTGGATGCCCGTCTGCACGGGCATGACAAATAACATTTAGCCCTAGATTTTGGCCGCCGCTACCACATTGTAAAGCCGTTACTGGGACACTACACTAGGATTCCAGTAGTGGTTTCCATTTTTTCCCAGAGGTGTACTTTCGGATTTTCTTTGCGGTATCGGTGAAAACAGAAAGGCTCTCTTTAACGCCATTACTCTTTATGGATGGGTGATTTATGGTAAAATATTGCCAATATGAGCAGCGTAATTGTTCCGCCGAAGCTTAGGAAAGAATTTTCTTCCGCCTTGCGCAAAGGGCGATACGAAAATGAAGAGGATTTTTTTATCGACCTGTTGCGGTTGTGGAAAGAGAATCAGTTGCTCAATGAACTGCAAGAAAGCCGCAAGGATATAGCCTCCGGGAAAGGTAAAGTTCTAAAATCGCTAAAAGCTCTCCGCTAGTTTTGTGAAAATCATCTATTCCCCGCTATTCGCCCGTCAGTACAAAAGCCTTAATTCAAGTCTCAAATTAATCGCGGAAAAGAAGGAGATTGTCTTTCGCGCCAACCCGTTCGATGCGCGTTTAAAAACCCACAAGCTCCAGGGCCGCTTGAAGGACTTTTGGGCGTTTTCTCTCGATCGCAAAAACCGCATTGTTTTTGAATTTGGAGAACAAGGGACGGTTTATTTCCATTCCGTCGGTGACCATTCAATTTACCAATAGCTATCAGTTGGTTTATCCCCCCCGGCGGAGTCTTTCCCACGGAGCGGGACGAACTCAACCCATTCAGCCGTGGCGGTTGGCGGAGTCCTCTTCGAGAGACTCCGCCGAGGGGCAAATTCCGGTGGAACGGCACCCGATCAGAGAAGCGGGGCGTCCTTCTTCTCTTTTTTGCCAGCGGCGTATTTTTTGAAGGATTCTTTTCCTTCTTCATGCCACCAGGCATCGTAGTGATTCCAGTCCCCGCATTCGCCGGTATCCTTCTTGGTCCATCCGCACCATCCGCCGTGGCGGTATCCGTGATGGCCGTGCCGATGCCCGGCGGAGCCGAACAGCAGCCGCGCAAGGATCAGCAATCCCAGCGCTTGCACGAAGGAAATTGTTCCCAGCGCGAAGATGCCAGGGATCAGGGCATTCCAGAGCAGTTGCACCACAAATCCGAACAACAGTACCAGCGCGGCGGCAAACAGAACGCAGCCGAAGCAGCGGCAGTAGCAGGGCCGGTTGGTGCACTCTTTTTCTTGAGTCCCACATTTTCCAAACATGGTTTTTTCCTTTCCGTTATCGGTTAACCAAACGGATAAGCGATATTCGCTTACAGCTACATTTTACGCCCGATTTGATATGGGCGTGTTTTTTAGGGGGCGCCTTAATGGAATTTCCCGAAGATGAAAAAAAGTGGGGTGGACAGTGGGAGGTGCCCACCCCTAACCGGAGAGGAGGAAATAGTAGGTATTTCCACCTGCAACAAAGAATAAGCAATCACCATGCCGCAAGATGGGTGTTTGTTATCAATGGTGTAGCGGCTTATGAAAAAGCGGTCTTGTATACAAAAGTATCAATAGCCATATAAAAAATGTACATGGGTTACAACTCCGGATTATGCCGGGAGGGGGTGGTTTGCCGCAAAAAAAGCTATGAGGCGGCGGGGCAATGCAATAGAATGACTGGCATGGAAATATATGGCAACCCGAAAATGACCATCTCGTCGGATAAGTGGCGCATCGCGCGCTCGAATGTTGCATTCACCTTCCCCATTCGCATCCTCCTCCTTAGCCTTTAATCCAACGGCGTAAGGCACCACTTTTTCGCCAATTATGGCGGCAATCGTTTAATATAGGCAGGATAAAGGATTAAAGCATGGCTAACATAACCATTTTCGATACCACGCTGCGCGACGGCGAGCAGTCGCCCGGCTTTTCCATGAACATTGATGAAAAACTGCAAATGGCCCGCCAACTGGCGGCGCTGAACGTCGATGTGATAGAGGCCGGGTTCCCGGTCACCAGCGATGGAGACTTCGCGGCGGTGAACCTGATAGCCAAAAAGGTGCCGGGGCCGGTCATCTGCGGCCTGGCCCGGATGGTGGAAAAGGACATCACGGCGGCGGGACTGGCCCTGAAGCCGGCCAAACGGCGGCGCATCCACGTTTTCATCAGCACCTCCGAAATCCACATGAAGCACAAGCTGAAGAAGACGCGCCCCGAGGTGATCGCCATGGCCAAGGCCGGCATCGCGATGGCCCGCAAATACACCAAGGACATCGAGTTCTCGTGCGAAGACGCCACCCGCAGCGATCCCGCGTTTCTGTATGAGATCATCACCGCGGCGATAAAGGCCGGCGCCACCACCGTGAACATACCGGATACGGTCGGCTACGCCATTCCGGCGGAGTACGGCGCGCTGATAGCCGGGATCGCCGGCAACGTGCCGAACATAAAAAACGCGGTCATCAGCGTGCATTGCCACGACGACTTGGGGCTGGCGGTGGCGAATTCGCTGACCGCCGTGCAGAACGGCGCGCGGCAGATCGAATGCACCGTCAACGGCATCGGCGAGCGCGCCGGCAACGCCTCGCTGGAAGAGGTGGTGATGGCGCTCAAGGTGCGCCGCGACAATCTGCGGCACGGCACCGGCATCCGCACGCGGGAGATTTACAAGACCAGCAAACTGCTCACCGCCGTCACCGGCATCGCCGTGCAGCCGAACAAGGCCATTGTCGGGGCGAATGCCTTCGCCCACGAATCGGGCATCCATCAGGACGGCGTGATGAAGCGGCGCGAGACCTACGAGATCATGACCCCGCGGGAGATAGGCCTCTCCGAAAATAAAATGGTGATGGGGAAACACAGCGGGCGGCACGCGTTCGGCAAAAAGATGGCCGATCTGGGATTCAGCCTGAACAAGGAACAACTGGACATGGCGTTCGAGCGGTTCAAGACGTTGGCCGACAAAAAGAAAGAAGTCTTTGATGAGGATCTGGAGGCGGTGATCGGCGATGAGATCGCGCAGCCCGGCCACACATGGGAAGTGGAGTACTTCCAGGTTACCACCGGCAACGCCACCGTCCCGGCCGCCACGGTGAAGCTGAAAAACAAAAAAGGTGCGATAATTACCGAATCGGCAAGCGGCGACGGTCCGATAGACGCGGTCTATCACGCCATCGACCGGATAACCGGCGTGAAGGGGAAGCTCCTGAACTATCAGGTGCGGTCCATCACCGGCGACAAGGATGCCGTGGGCGAAGTCACCGTGCAGGTGGAGTTCGGCAAGAAGTGCGTGGTGCGCGGGCGCGCCGCCAGCACCGATACGGTGGAGGCCAGCACGCGGGCGTATGTGGCGGCGCTCAACCGGATGCTGGCGGAAAGACAGGGAAAGAAATGAGCTGGTTTACAAAGAAAAAAACCCCGCTGGGCAAAAGCGAAAAGCGGGGCGGGGTGCCCGAAGGGCTTTTCCTGAAGTGCGAGGGGTGCGGCGAGATGGTGTACGCCGCCGAGTTCGAGGCCAACTGGCGCGTATGCAAAAAATGCGGCAAGCACCACACGATGCCCGCCCGCCGCCGCATCATGTTGCTGGCGGACGAGGGGAGCTTTGAGGAAGCCGATGCCGGAATGCAGGCGGTGGATGTGCTCAAGTTCAAGGACACCAAGCGTTACCGCGACCGGATTAAGGGGGCTCAGAAGGAAAGCGGCGAGATGGACGCCATCGTTTGCGGCAGCGGCAGGTTGGACGGCTATCCCGTCGAGATAGCCGCGTTTGAATTCGGTTTTATGGGGGGATCGATGGGGGCGGTGGTTGGTGAAAAAATCACCCGCACCATTGAGCGCGCCGTGAATAACCGCGCGGCGGTCATCATCGTCTCCTGCTCCGGCGGCGCGCGTATGCAGGAAGGGGCGTTCTCGCTCATGCAGATGGCCAAAACGTCGGCCGCGCTGGCCGGGCTGGAAGAGGCCGGATTGCCATACCTGTCGGTGCTGGCCCATCCAACCGCGGGAGGCGTCACCGCATCATTCGCCATGTTGGGGGATATCATCATCGCCGAGCCGGATGCGCTGATCTGCTTCGCCGGCCCGCGCGTCATCGAGCAGACCATCCGCCAAAAACTTCCCGAAGGTTTCCAAAAATCGGAGTTCCTCGTGGAGCACGGCTTTGTGGATGTCATTGTGAAACGCGATGATCTGAAGCCCACCATCGCCGGCATGCTTCGCCACATGGGAACCAAAATGGCCCGCCGCGCTCCCTCCGCCACCGCCTGACGCCAACCGGCAAGAAAAGGGGCGTTCCCGATTTGAGCAGGCACCCCCGCGAGCGGCGTGTGTAAATTGGTGGACAGGCACCATTAATCGGTCTAGAATCCCCGAATCACCGTTCGCGCCGGAGTGGCGAAATTGGTAGACGCAGGGGACTCAAAATCCCCCGTAGGCGACTATGTGCCGGTTCGAGTCCGGCCTCCGGCACCACTACTTCAACAATCATTAACCGGGATCGAAGCGAGTATCCGGCGCGACCGAAGAGGGAGCGCAACCGGACATGGAAGTCCGGTTAGGAGACGAGCCGGCCTGAACGAGCCGGAGCGTGACGCGCAGGCGAGAGATGGCGAGTCCGGCCTCCGGCGTCAATATCCACTTTTGCATCATAAGTATCGGCCCGATGGGCGGATTCAAAAAGGATAGGCAATAGGCCGTTTTCATCACAGCGTGGAAAATAATCCCGCCAAAAGCGGAAATAAGGACAAAAAAAACCCCGTGGCCGAAGCACACGGGGTTTTAAAAACTCGTTATCGGTTAGTAGCGTCCGCCGCCACCGCCACCACCGCCGTAGCCGCCGCCACCGCCGCCACGACCGCCACGGCCACCGCCGCCGCCGCCGAAACCGCCACGACCGCCACCGCCGCCGGTGCGGGGTTCTTGCGGTTTAGCTTCGGCCACGCGCAGGGCGCGCCCTTCGATGCTGACGCCGTTAAGTTGAGCGATTGCCGCTTCCGATTCTTCATCGGTAGCCATTTCAACGAATCCGAACCCTTTGCAGCGGTTGGTTTCGCGGTCAATAATCACCTTTGCCGATTCCACCGTCCCCGCCTGCTCGAACTGTTCGCGCAGCGATTCATCGGTTGTTGAATAAGGTAGGTTGCCCACATACAGTTTCTTGCCCATTAGAACTCCAAAAAAACACGGAACATAATATGACCCCGCCGACCGGAACTTAAGCCCAAGCTTAATGGATCCCTAAATGCGGAGCATGACTAACATAAAAATGATAACACAAACAGGAAAAGTTGGAAAATTATTTTTTCCAATGCCGGAGGGCTTGTACCGCGAAAGGGTAAGGTGCATATTTTGCGCTATTTGGAACATCCCCTATCATATGCTCTGCATGAACAGAACGCAGGGGCTTTATCTCGGCATTGGCGCCGCCGCCGGTTTTTTCGGCGGACTGGTCGGGCTGGGGGGAGGCATCGTCATGGTGCCGATGTTAACCGGCATGGCCGGGTTTTCCCAGCGCCGCGCGCATGGCACCAGCTTGGCGGCGCTGGTCTTCACCGGCATGGCCGGAGCCGCCACTTATGCGTTTTCCGGCGCGGTTGATTTTTTGGCGGCGGGGGCGCTGGCCGCCACCGCCGTGCTCTCGGCGGGAGCCGGCGCACGGAGCGCCCATCGCCTTCCGGCGGACAAGCTCAAACGGTATTTCGGGATTTTTCAACTGGGGGTCGCCGCGCTATTAATTGCCAAGCCGTGGCTGATACACGGGAGCGTTCCCGGCGTGTGGTCCAAAATCTTCTGGCTGCTGGCGGCGGGGGCGGCCACCGGCTTTCTCTCCGGCATGATGGGGGTTGGGGGCGGGTCGATCATGGTGCCCGCGATGGTGTTGCTGGCCGGGATGGGGCAGCATGTGGCGCAGGGAAGCTCTCTGCTGGCGATGGTTCCGGCGGGTATCGCCGGCGCGGCGGCCCACAACCGTTTGGGGAATGTGGCGGGCGAAGCGTTGTGGTGGCTGCTGCCGGGAATTGCCGCCGGCGCTTTTGCGGGAGGGATGGCGGCCGCGGCCATTGATGCCGATTGGCTGCGGGCGCTTTTTGCCTGCGTGCTCATTTACATGGGGGGGCGCTATGCCACGTCCTCCGCGAAAAATTGATGCCATCGGCACCCTTCAATTCTTTCTTTCCCCCCAAAATCCCCCACGTCCGCCAAATTCTCCATCCGCTCCTAAAAACCGGAAAATGCCCCTCTGGAAAGTGCGGTATACTTGACTGATGAAATCAAATGGAGCCGGGCGCCAATGCAAAATATGCCGGTAGCCGCGTCCAAAAATCCGTTCACCATCATCGGCGACCAGAAAGTCATCATCGACTACGCCGCCATTTACTGCCGCACGCCGCAGGAGCTGCTGAAGAGCACGCTGTTCCATGAGATACTCGTCCGCTTCATCCGGCGCATCGAGAACAAGCGGACTCCCGGCTATCTCTTTTTGCGCGAGCGCCGCCCGGAGATGAAGCCGGAGGAGATTCCCGATTTCGTGCTGCGGCTGCTCCGCCTGCTGGTGGGACACAGCGCGGAGGAGATCATCGCGCTCAATCCCGAATACGGCAGCGTGCTGAACAAGGGGGACGACCGCGAATGGATATACGAACTGCGGCGGGACCTCTACAACTACTGGCGGCGTTTCGAGCGCTATGTCTTCCTCGAGATGCCGCACGGCTCCGGCCAAAAGTCCATCGACATCTACCACGACCAGTTCATGGCCGGATGCGGGAACCTGCGCGACCTCGTTCTGCGCACCAACCGCCTCATCGGCGAACACCTTTCCGGCAAGGACCCGAAGGTCTACCGCCAACTCCCCGCCGGGGCGAACATGGCGATGCTGCTGGAGCGGATAGAGTGGAAATGTCCCGCCTTCCTGCAGGCGTTCAAGGATGTGCCGTTCATCCGCATCACGCTCATCGAGCCGCCGCTCATCCTCTACTCGAAATCCAACACCCGCAAGGGGACGTTTCAGGAGATACCCGGGCCGCACGGCCCGATCACGGTGGATGCCGGCGAGTGGTTCTGCTTCCCCGCCAAGGTGGGCGAGTTGACCGCGTTCATCTATTTCCATCACGACTACATCGCGCAGGCGCTCTCGATGGCGAACCTGTTCGAGCTGGCCGAATTCGACGACATCAGCGGCAAGACGCCCGACCTGGTTGTGCTGTTCGGCGTGCCGGGGGAGGGGATGAAGGAGTACACCGAGTTTTTCGAAGACCGCCAGAGCGGCATCATCACCGGGATGGTGCAACGCAACGCCGATGTCGGCTACTTCGGCTACTTCAAGAAGATGACGCTGACGCTGCACAACGTGGCGATGCTGAACCGCGGCCGCCTGCCGCTGCACGGCGCGATGATGCACATCAAGCTGAAAGAGGGGGGCTACGCCAACATCGCCTTCGTGGGTGATTCCGGCGCGGGCAAAAGCGAAACGCTGGAGGCGCTGCGCGCCGTCGCCGAGGAGTACTTCAGCGACATCAAGGTGATCTTCGACGACATGGGGAGCTTCGCCATCAAGGAGGACGGCCGCGTACACGGCTACGGCACCGAGATCGGCGCATTCGTCCGGCTGGACGACCTCCACCCGAAATACGCCTACGACGAGGTGGACCGCTCCATCTTCATCAACCCCGACCGGAAGAACGCCCGGCTCATCATGCCGATAACCGCCTACCACCACGTGATGATGGGCTACCCCGTGGACATGCTGTTTTACGCCAACAACTACGAGCATCTGGACGACGGCAAGCCGGCGGTGGAATTTTTCCCCCGCGCCGAAGACGCCCTGCAGGTATTCCGCGACGGCTCGCGCCTGGCGAAGGGAACCACCGACGAGAAGGGGCTGGTCCGCACCTACTTCGCCAATCCGTTCGGCGCGTATCAGCGCCGCGCGGCGCACGAGAAAGTGGCGGCGGCTGTTTTTAAGCGGATGTTCGAAACCGGCGTGAGGGTGGGGCAGGTCCGCACGCGCCTCGGCATCCCCGGCTTCGAGCAGGAGGGGCCAAAGGCCGTGGCGATGGAGCTTTACAAATTGCTCAAGGATATGGCCCGGCGGCCCGATCGCTGATTTCAGGGGGAGGACGATATGCACGCGCCGCAAAATGAACTGGGGACAAGCGGCCTCGTGGCCGGCAGGCTCGGCTTTTCGGGCGGCTACGGCGCGCCGGCCGCGGCGTTCGAGATGGCCTTCGAGCGGGGCTGCAACTATTTCTATCACGGCTCCATCCGCCGCCCCGGCATGAATCAGGCCATCAAGAACATCGCCGCCAAGGGGCGGCGCGACAAGCTGATCGTCGCCGCGCAGACTTATATGCGCGCGCCGTGGCTGATGCGCTGGAGCATGAACCGCTTCTTTAAAAAGACCGGGCTGGAGTACGCCGACGTGCTGCTGCTCGGCTGGTGGAACAATATGCCACCGCAATCGATCATCGATACCGCGCTGGAGATGAAGGAGAAAGGGCGGGTGCGCCACATCGCCATATCGGGGCACAACCGCGCCATGTTCGCCGAGTTCGCCAAGACGGGGCATTTCGATATTTTCCATGTGCGCTACTCCGCCGCCCATCGCGGGGCCGAGAAGGAAGTGTTCGAGGCGATTCCATCGGCGGAACGGCCCGGCATCGTCACCTATACCGCCACCCGCTGGGGCGGGCTGGTCAGTCCGGGGAAAATGCCGAAAGGGGAGCAGACTCCGCGCGCGTCGGATTGCTACCGGTTCGTGCTCACCAATCCCGCCGTCAACGTCTGCATGGCCGGGCCGAAGAACATGGCCGAGGCGGAAGAGGCGCTCGCCGCGCTTGACCGCGGCCCGATGACGCCGGACGAGATGGATTGGATGCGCCGCATCGGCGACCACCTCCGCGTGAAGTAGCGTTCTTTTCTTGGTGTACGTTGGCGCGTAGCGCCAAAGGAGTGGATCATGCCTTGCGGCATGATGTACCCATTAAAATGGGTACCTACCTAAAGAGCGCGGCGCGTTTCGCTCTGTCATGCCGGGCTTGACCCGGCACCCAGAAACATTATCCAAGCTTCCCTTATCGGCCCAGCGGGCCGACAGATTGGCGCGGCGCAGCAAGAGGGGGAAAAAGAGAGCTTTGATAATATGTCTGGGTTCCCGCCTTCGCGGGAATGACGGAGAGGAGGTCGGCGCTGGGGGGTGTTGCTTACATAACCCGATAGACGTAAAAAAGCTGGTGGAAAAATCCTTTTATCTCGTCCGCGCCGAGTTTTATGAACTCGAATCCGCTTGCGGACACCGCATCAATCATCGGTCATGGGGATTACTCTATCAGGGAAGCTGGCGGGTAACAATATTGCGGCGCGGGATTTTACTTGGTAGATACGGTCTTGCACGTCAAGCGGTTTTCATGTGCAATTTCGGGTTAAAGGCGGTTTTGTTTTTAAGTATGCCGTAGGCGATGTGCAGCAGTTTCCGCATGACGGCGATAAGGGCCACTTTTTTCGGTTTTCCCG
>JACRGQ010000070.1 GCA_016217735.1 Nitrospinota bacterium | reverse complement strand
TTGGAGCGGGAGACGGGATTCGAACCCGCAACCTTCAGCTTGGGAAGCTGACACTCTACCGTTGAGTTACTCCCGCGATTTTCAGAAAACGCATTATACCAGTATTTCAAATTTTGCAAAGCGCCGTTGCGCGCCCGCGCCGAAGCTGTTTTAATACCCGCCATGTTCACCTTGAAAGTCAAAAAACTCCATCCGGCGGCGAAGCTCCCCACCGTGGGACACCCCGGCGACCTCGGCTGCGACCTGTACAGCCTCGAAGAAGCCGTCATTCCCGCCGGCGGACAGGCAATCGTCCGCACCGGCATCGCGCTGAAATTCCCCGACGGCTGGGGCGGCATCGTGAAGGACCGCTCCTCGATGGCCGCCGCCCGCATTTACACCGCCGCCGGGGTGATCGACGCCGGGTACCGCGGCGAAGTGAAGATCGTGATGCGCAACGGCAACGGGACGGATCACCTCATCAAGGCCGGCGGCAAGATAGCCCAGATCGTGCCGCTGAAAGCCCCCGCGTGGCGCGTGGAAGAGGCGGAGGAACTGGACGACACCTCGCGCGCCCACGGCGGATTCGGCAGCACCGGCCACAACTGAGCGCACCGCCTCATTTTTCCGCGAGTGACAGGAGCACCGCCCCATCCTTTGCATACAACCCCGGCGCCGCCGCCAGGAACCGGTTATAGAGCGGAACAATGCCGTTGCTTTCGACGAAGCGGCCCATGACGCCGTTCATCAACACAAGATGGGTGATCCCTTTTTGCCGGAGGGATTGTTTGATCGCGATGGCGTCATTACCGCCGGTGAAAAGTCTTATCAGTGTTGCGCCATCCCAAAATGCATCATAGTAGTAGTCTCTCTGGCTGTAGTAAACCCGGTTGCCGGTAAAGGCAAAGTAGACGCGGCTTTCCGGCGGCAGGTGATCGTTGGCCCATTGCGTCACCGCGTACGCGGGCACGGCGCGGCGGACAAATTCTTCCCGCGATTCCCTCCCGGTAAGGTACTCCCATCCCTCGAACCGGTACGCGGCGGCAGTGAGATCCCACGCATTCCACGCCAGCAACACCGCCACCAGCGCGATAGCCGCCGCTTTCCTGCCCTCCGCCGCGAGGGAGACCGCCGCGGATGCCGTTAAAAAGGCGAGCGCGGGCGCGAGCGGAAGCAGATAGCGGGCCACCGGTGAAATAAGCAACCCGGCAAACAGCATGAACAGGCCGAGGGCCGCGAAGAGCAGCCGTTTCTCCGCCCGCCCCGGAGCGCACCACAAGGCGAGCAATCCTCCCAGCAGCAGAAAGGGATTCAGGCGGCCGTCAAATCCGCATCGGGCTCCTTCCGTGCCGCTGACGAAAAGACGCAACGGCGCCGCGGCGGCCCACATCTTCGGTTCGCCGCAAAATGCCGCCCGTTCGCGGATTGGGGCGCTCTCGTAGCCGCTACGGAATTCAGTTCGCGGCGCGCCGGCGATATGGGCGGCGGCCCACCACGGCCCGCAAAAAAGCAGCGTAAAGCCGGCGGCGGCAAAGGCCGCCACCGCCCAATCGCGCACGGTTTTGCGCCGCAACGCCGCCAGCAGCATCACCGCCAAAAAACAGGTGAGCAACAGGCCGGCGTTGTATTTGATCGCCGCCCCCGCCGCGAAAGCGAGTCCGCCTTTCACCGCGCCGGAACGGTTCGGCGTTTTCAGCCATTCGTGCCAGTACAACGAACCCGCCGCGCTGAAAAACATCACCGCCGGATCGGAGTAGGATGCGGTGGCAAGGCGGAACATGACGCCGAGCGTGAGTAGCGCCGCGCCGGCAAAAATCCCCCAGCGCATTCCCGCCTCGCGCGCCGTCCAATGCGCCGTGAGAAGAGCGGCGGCCAAAATATAAAAAACGGAAATGTACGACGCGGCCCAATCGATACCGTATGCCACGAACGCCAGGTTAAGCGGCAGCAACAGGTCGGGCGTGAACGCGGACGGCTGGAATGACGGAAAAGGCCACGTCCCCCGCATCAACGCCAGACGCGGCAGAGCCATGTGGGTGATGAGGTCGTCGCGCCAATAGGGGGGAACGGAAGAAATCCAGAAGAGAAACAGCGCGGCGAGGACAAACAGGGTGGCCGCCCAACGGGGGATTTCGGCGAACATTTCCCCTTTCAGGAAAAAAAAGACGAGCGCGCAGAGGGCGCAGAGCATTCCCAGCGCCGCGACCGGCGCGGCCGCTTTCGTGCCGGACAAGAGGGCGGCGATGAAGGCAAGAAGACCCGCCGCTGGCGGAATGAGGGAGATTGCGAAAATGCGATCCGCCGCGCGATGTTTCATGCCTGCATAGTAATACGGAAGGGGTTGTTTCAAAAGCGACTCCCGTTATCGATGGGCAACCGCCTAAAAGAGGTTTTTCCACTCTTCGCAGCGCTTCGGGTCGAGCGGCGGGCGCCATTCGGCGAAATCGGGGATGGATGCGTTTTTGCGGCAGAGTGTTTCGTCCTGTGCCGTGCGGCATTGGGGCGGGCCGTTCAGCAGGTAGTTTCCGCGCAATTCGTTGATGATCTGCTTTTCGTTATATCCCCGTTGGAGCGCGGAGCAGAGGAAATCCGCCGCTACTCGCGCCTCTCTGCGATGCGCCGCTGCAACCCCTAGCAGGAAGGGGAAATTGTGATAGGCACCAACGTACTCACCCAGAATGATCGGGTTTTGCTTTTCAAGGTTGAAAATGTCTTCAGGCGTGAGATGGTTCCACCGCGACAGGAGCGGCGGTATCAGTTCCCACTGCTTTGTTTCCAGGTAAACAAACCCCAGTGCCACATAGGGCATCGGGATGGCGGGGTTGTTCTCCAATACCTTTACCAGCCGCCGTTCCGCATCGGCATAATTGCGCATGGGAGTGTCCACAAGTTTAACGTAGAGGCATTCGCGCGTGAGAAGCATCCGGGGGGTGAGCCGCTCTTTCGGCAGAAGGTAAAGGTTTTTCAGTTTTGCCATTTCACTGTTGATGGCGATGGTGTGAATGTTGGACTGAAACCCCAGGAAGAGCGCCACTCCCACTCCGGTAACCGCCATCGCGTTTTTCGCCGCATCCTTTTGTAGCCGGTTGTATGCATTTTGCAGGAAGAGTGCGGCCAACAGCAGCAACGGAACGGAGGGGATGTACATGAACCGTTCCGGTGCGTTGAGTATATTTATATCGCTAATATCAGTAATGCGGGTGACCATGGTCAGGGGCGTCATCGTGATCAGCATGAAGAAGGTCAAAAACGCCGCCGTGGGATGCCGCCGGATATTCATCAGGGCCGCGCCGGTGATGAGAAGGGGCAGCCCCAAGGAGAGGTAGATGGCGGGGTCGGCGAATGTGGGGTCGATAAAATTAATCATTTTGGGGAGCAGTGTGGGATATTCGGCCCCCATCGGCAGGATGTAGCGCAGAAGGTATACGGAAAAGTTTTTGATGACGTTGATATACAGGACGCCGGGCGTATAGACCAGCAGGTAGGGGTTAGGCGCCCCTTCTTGCGGCATCAGGAATATTCGCGCCGCCATATATGCCGCGAAGAGTATCCAGAAGGGAAGGGTGTGAAGCATCTCCCGCGCCGGACGGCCTTCGCCGAAGTGTTGGCGCAGATGGAGCATCACCAGCACGGCGGGGAGCGTAACCCCCATTTCTTTGCTCAGTATCGCGCCGAGGTAACAGGCAAGGGCGAGGAAGATGAAACCTTTGCGCGGCGGCGCGGCGGGGGGAAAGGCGCGGAGGTAGGCGATGAGCGCGCCAAGGTAGAAGAGCAGGCAGAGG
>JACRGQ010000069.1 GCA_016217735.1 Nitrospinota bacterium | reverse complement strand
CGGGAAAACCGAAAAAAGTGGCCCTTATCGCCGTCATGCGGAAACTGCTGCACATCGCCTACGGCATACTTAAAAACAAAACCGCCTTTAACCCGAAATTGCACATGAAAACCGCTTGACGTGCAAGACCGTATCTACCAAAAAACACAAATAAAAAAGGGCCCCGCGAAATCCGTGTGCGGTGTAATGCCGGCAAGGCGATGTTTGAGGGAGGTTTCTTTTGGCGCGGGACAAGAACCCTTTTTATTTGTTTACACAAATAAAAAGGGCGTCCCGGAAACGGGACGCCCTTGGTGAAGCGTTAAAGGACGGTGCTTACTGCGTTACGCCGCCGATGACCTTCGGCGCGTCCGTGATCGTCGGTTCGGTGCCGATGTCGCTCGGATCTTTGAAGTTGGTGGCATCGGGGAGGGTATAGGTTGGCACGGTCAGCGCGCTGCACGACGCATCGGCCACCTTCGCCATCCGCTGCTCCATCTCCAGCCCCTTCACGTAGTAGTTGCCGGTTCCATTGGTCACCAGCGAACCGTCCGGTATCGCGAACTCCGGAACCCAGCGCATATTGGCGCCGGCGCTGCAATCCACCGCCGTGTTGGTATCCGGGTCGACGCACTGTCCGGGTATGCCCCAGAGGTCGCCGAAGCCGCCGTAATTAAGCATGAACGGCACGCCGGCGTACTTCGTGTCGGTGGCGGCCGGGTTCGTGCCGGTCGCGGTGGACGGATAGGTGAAGGTGACGTCCAGCGGCTGGTCGAACGGCACGACGGTCGTGGCCGGATTGGGCCCTTTCAACGCCGTCAGGTAGTTCCAGTTGTTCCAGCCGGTTTCCCAAGTGTAGTAGATGGGAAGCTGTTCGCGGGCCTGCCACGGGCAAACCTGCGCGCCTGTGCCCCATGCCGTGGGATCCCACGGGCATTTCAGCAGTTCGGCGTAGGTCTTGCCGGCGGTGCCATCCGCGACAGTTGCGGCGGTGGATGCCACCACTGCCGCCGGGTTAAAGAGCGGCCCGGTTTGAGCGCCCCAATCCAGGGTGCCGCCCCACTCATTCGTCAGGTTGGTGTTTGCAGTGGTGAGCGTGACGGAACCCGCGTTAGCCGCATCGGTCAGCGTATAGGCGGCATCGGCATAGGTGTAGCTCTTGGCCGAAGTGGCGTAGTTTGTGTCGGTCATCATCCCCTGTACTTGGGCATAAAAGGCGCTGCCGGTGGCGGTGGTGGTAAACTTGCTTCCATCCGGGCAGCCATCGAAGCATTTAAGTGCCGTGCTGGCGGCTGTTACGCTGTCGGCGTCGCCGGGCATGAGCACCTGCTCCTTATAGAAGACCACCGGCACTGAGGCAGCCGGGGGGGTGAGCGCGCCGGTTGTCGCGTTGCCGCAGTTGTAGGTCTCCTGCGACCATGAAAAGCCGTCCCAGCCGCCGCTCTTGGTGCAGGCGGTGGTGGGGGTGGCATTATTCACCGGGAACTTGATCATCACCTGCCCGCCAAGCGACTGCGACCACATGTTCAGCGTGCTCTGCCATTGCAGGGCGCTCACGTCGATGAAGGTGGGGTCGCTTGCCGTAAGGGCGGTGAAGCCGCCGCCGGTATTGCTCATCTTTTGGGTGATGGCGAACATCGTGCCGTCCCACTTGGCTATATAGTTGGCGCAGGTGAACGTCTGGCCGCTTTGCGTGCACATTGAATAGTTCAGCGGCACGTTCTTGATCTTGTCCAGCGTGGTGCTGTTTTTGGTATGCTTTTTCAGCTTGCCGCCGCTCTTCATCACGGTGTAGGCGGCCGCCGCCGCGGTGCCGTTATTCCAGCTCATCTTCGATACGACGGCGTTGTTGGGGATCGTTACGGTATTATCCAACCATATGCCCCAGTAACCAACGTAGCCGTAGTAGTCGGTTCCGGTGGTTCCGCCGTCGGTTCCGTCAGAAGTGTACTTGATGGGGAATCCGCTGCTCAGCGTTTTTTGCGAGCCGTCGGCCGCGTTATACAGGCCGTACCGCCAGACGGAACTGACCAGTTGGGCCTTGTCCAGGCAGACGGAGGCGGGGGTTGCGGGGGTTGCGCTCAGATCGGTGCGGAGGAAGTTTGTGGCGTTAAACGCGATGCCCATCTTTTTGGTGGTGGTCGGCGTACACTTCGGGGAAGTGCAGGATTGCCAGTCGGGGAATTCCACAATGCCGTCGCCCGCGGTGCCGGCCGTGTTCCGGTAGAGTGTGGATTTTTCCTCCATCGTGGTGGTGCCGTCGCCCATAAGGTTGTAGAACTGCAATGCCAGGCTGCCGTCGGTCTTTTTAACCGTGCGCATATACCCCTTCATCGCAACCTTGGCGGTATCGGCCGTGCCATCCGCTTTCAGCCCGTATCCCACGAAATTCAGGGCAAAGTGGCCGTAGGGGGGAAGGTCGGCGGCCGATGTTTCGATGACCGCCTTGGCGAAAATTATGCCGGGGGTGCCGCCCGGACCCATTTCCTTCTCATGTATCCATACGCTCACCACGTGGGGGGAGGTTGCGTCCGCCCGGTTGGAAACGACGATCCATGTGGCGTAACTGGGCGCATCGGCGCTGGCGCCGGAGGATGAGGAGGAAGATGAGGCGCCCGATGACTGGCTGTCGCGGTTATTGGAGCATTTTTTTGTGTCGACCTGCGCCTTGTATGCGCCCGTATTCACCAGCAACGCATCGTCATAATTGGTCTGGGCGACCATGCAAAGGATCTCGTTGGCTTTATCGAACGCATCGGAAGCCCTGTCCTGGATATAGACGAATTGGGGGTCGGTGAGATAGTCCGCGGTCGTCGCCCATCCGGTGGCGCCGGCGGGGGTGGCGATTTTCACCGCCGCCTTACCCGTCGGCTTGGCCGAGGTGGTGGAGCTTACAACGCTGATTTTGTCGGCGACGGCCAAGCCCGCGGTGCCGGCGGCGCCTTGGGTGCCGGTGCCGGAGACGGTGGCCACGGCTGTTCCGCCGGTGGCCGGGTCGGCGCTTGTGGTGGTGCTGCCGCCGCCCCCGCCGCTACAGGCAAGAAGGCCGAAGCCGAGCGTAGCCGCCAGCGCCAGTGATTTAAATTTTGTTGTGTACGACATGTTCACTGTCCTCCAAAGATTGAGATTAAAAAATCTTATAGACTTTCGTTTTTTTGAATTTTGAATAAGGTCCCGCGAAGAATCACCCTCCTTAAGTAACGTTTAAAAAACGCCCACGGCAGGCACGCCTACCCCTTCAAAATATCTAACTCGCAAGAACTACGGATATTATATACCAAAATCCGGGAAAGTGGGGCTTTCCGGTTTTTCACGGCAGGTACACAATTTATTGTGTACATTGGCGCGGAGCGGCAACGATCAAGAAGCGCATCGCCTCACATCAGCGGCCGCGCGTGCGGCGCTTGCCCCCTTTGCGCGCGTCTTTACCCCGCTTGCGCGCCTCCGGCGGGCGTTTGCCGGGGCGGCCCGGTTTTTGATCCGCCATCTCCGCCAGGTTAAGCGTTATCTCGCGCTTTAACACATCCACATGCTTCACCAGCACTTTCACGGGGCTGCCGAGGCGGAACATCCGTTTTGTCCTTTTCCCCATCAGCATGTGTTCTTTTTCGTGGTAGTCGTAATAGTCGTCGTGCAGGTCGGTCAGGCGCAGCAGCCCCTCTATCATCAGGTCGCCCATCTCGACGAAGATGCCGAAGGCGGTGACGCCGGTGATGATGCCGTCGTAGGTTTCGCCCTCATGCCCCGCCATGTAGCGCACCTTCAGCATGTCCTTCACGTCGCGCTCGGCCCGCTCGCCGCGGCGCTCCATCGCGCTGCAATGCACCCCCGCCTCCGCCAGCCCGCCGTAATCGAGATAGCGTTCCTTCCCGTCCAGCTTCGCCTTGATGAGGCGGTGGACGATGAGGTCCGGGTAACGCCGGATGGGGGAGGTGAAGTGGGTGTACTCCTCGAAGGAGAGGCCGAAGTGGCCGGTGTTCTCCGGCTGGTAGCAGGCCTGCTTCATGTGGCGCAGCATGACGTAGTTGAGCAGTTTTTCGTCGGCGTGGCCTTCGGCCTTCTTCAAGATTTCCTGCAGGCGGAAGACCATGTTCTGCTTTGGATTGGTGACATAGCCGAGCCGCCCCGCGAAATCGAAAAACTCCTCGATGAGCACCGCATCCGGCGCGGGGTGGACGCGGTAGATCGACGGTTTGTCCGCCAGGAAGTTCGCGGCGCAGCGGTTGGCGGTGAGCATGAACTCCTCGACGAGGCGGTGGGCGACGGTGCGCTCCGCCCGCGTGATGCCCACCGGCTCCCCTTTTTCATCGAGGGCTATTTTCGGTTCGGGAATGTCGAAATCCAGTCCGCCGTCGATCATCCGTTTTTTATTCAGCTTGAGGCACAAATCCTTCATCAGCGACAGGTTGGCCGCTTTCGCCCGGTCCGGCTCGGCATCGGGATTTTCCAGTATGCGGGCCACCTCGGTGTAGGTGAGCCGGTGCGTGCTGCGGATGACGCCCGGGGAGAACCGGTACCCCAAAATCTCGCCCATCCGGTTGATGCGCACCAGCACCGAAAGCGTGAGCCGGTCGATGTGGGGGCGCAGCGAGCAGACGTTATTGGAAAGCTGGAACGGCAGCATCGGCAGCACGGTGCCGGGGAAGTAGGTGCTGGTGCCCCGCTCGTAAGCCGCCTTGTCCAGCGCGTTGTCCGGCTGGACGTAGCTGGACACATCGGCGATGTGTACCCCCAGCTCATAACCGTAGGTCATCGTTTGTATCGAAACCGCGTCGTCGAAATCCTTGGCGTCCTCGCCGTCGATGGTGGCCACCCACGCATTGCGGAAATCGGCGCGCCCCTTGGCCTCTTTGTCCCCCGGCTCTTCGCACCGCTCGGCGATTTTCAGCGCGGCGGGGGGAAACTCTTCGGGAATCTCATACTGGCGGACGATCATCCGGCGCTGCACGATGGGGCTGTCCGGGAAGCCGAGGATTTCGATCACTTCCGCTTCCGGCTGCGTGTGCTCGTCCGGGTAGGCGGTGATTTTGCCCACCACCACTTCGCCGCCCTTGGCGCCGCCGGACGCGCCGGGGCCCACCTGGAAGGAGTGGACGATCCGCCTTTGCGAGGGGACGATGATGCCGAAACGGCCGCGGCTTTGGTATACGCCGGTGATGGTGCTCTGCGCCCGCTCCATCACGCGGATTATTTTTCCCTCGACTTTGCCGTCGCGCCGGGTGCTTTCGATGCGGCAGACCACCCGGTCGCCGTGCATCGCTTCGCGGAAATTCGCCGGGCCGACAAAAACGTCGTTCCCCTTCGCCCCCCCTTCGGGAATCACGAAACCGTAGCCGTCGGCGTGGCCCTGCAAACGGCCGGTGACAAGATTCATCTGGTTGGCGAGGCCGTAGCGCCCGTAGCGTATTTTGACTATTTCACCGGCGTGTTCCATCTGGTTCAGCTTCTGGCTTAAACCGCCGCGCAGGTGCTTGGGGAGGCGCCGCCGGATTTCCGGGGGCGTCATCGGGTGGTCAAGTATTCCCTTGATCAGCGTAAGGACGTCATCTTTTTCCATCTGCGTTTAATATACCGGAATGGCGAAGCGGGGTGTGAAAGAAAAGCGGGCGGCGCGGCCGCCGCCGGACGCGTTGCCTCATGGGAAAAGGCAACCGAAGGAGGCGCGGATTTTCCATCGCCGGAGCATGTATTGACATTTTATTGTAAGCTTTGTTATCATTATAAAGTGATAAACAGCCATTTATAGGGAGGGTGTCCATGGCCAAGTCGCTTCTCGTCATCATAAGTTCGGCGCCGTACGGCGGCTCGGACGCCGCGTGGAACGCCATCCGCCTCGCCGCCACCGCGCGGGAAAAAGGCGGCCGGACGCGCATCTTTCTTATCAACGCGGGGGTGGACGCCGCGCGGAACGGGCTTGAGCCGCCGAAGGGCTATTTCAACCTCGCGGCGATGCTCGCGGAAGAAGCCGCCGCCGGCGCGGAAATCCGCTACTGCAAAACCTGCATTGACCGCTGCGGCATCGGCACGGGGGAGATGATCGACGCGGTGCGGCCCGGCTCGATGCAAATACTGAATGATTGGGTGATGGATTCCGACAAAGTCGTGACGTTCTGATGGGCAAGCGCATTCTGGTGCTCGGCTCCTCCTTCGGCGGTTTCAACGCCGCGATGCGCTTGCGGAAGCTGCTGGGCGGCGCGCACGACATTACCGTCGTTTCCGCCGATCCCCTGTTCACGTTCGTTCCATCCTTGCCGTGGGTGGCGATGGGCTGGCGCGAGCCGTCCGCCATTCAGCACCCGGTCGCGGCGCGGCTATGGAGCGCCGGCATTCGTCACACACAGGACACCATCACCAAATTGGAGCCGGCCGCCTGCCGCGCCATCGGGAAGAGCGGTGTTTATGAATACGACTACCTTGTGGCGGCGACCGGCTCCGAACTGGATTTCGCGGCGGCGCCGGGGTTGGGTCCCGATGGGGGGCATAGCCATGCCCTCTTCACGGTGGAGCAAGCGCTGGCGGCGCGGCGTTCGCTGGAGGAGGTTTGCGCCCGTGGCGGCGGTTCCATCGTTGTCGGAAATGCCCAGGGAGCCTCCTGCCTGGGGCCGGCGTATGAAATGGCATTTTTGATCGACACCATGCTCCGCCGGAAAAAGCTCCGCGGCAAATTTTCGGTCTCCCTGTTCACCAACGAGCCATACGCGGGGCATTTCGGCGTTGGGGGATTTGGGGCGATGCGCCGCATGCTGGAGGACGAATTCGCCGACCGGGATATTGAATGCATCATGAACGCGCGCCTTGCCGCCGTGGCGCCGGGCCATGTGGAACTGGAAGGAGGGCGGCGCCTCGCTTCCGATTTCTCCCTCATTACGCCGCCGTTTTACGGCAGCCACGCGTACATGGGGGAAGAGGGACTGGCGAATCCGCGCGGGTTCCTTTTGGCGAACGAGTATTTGGCGAACCCGCGCCACCCGAACATTTACGCCGTGGGCGTGGCGCTTGCCATCCCGCCGAAGGAACCGACGCCGGTGCCGGTGGGGGTGCCGAAGACGGGACAGATGACCGAAACGATGGCCCTGCGCGCCGCCCACAATATCGCCGCCGATATTCAGGGGGGATCAAAAGTCCGTGGCGATGATTTAAGCGTGCTCTGCATCGCCGACGCGGGAAACACGGCGTTTTTAGTTGGAGCCAGCCCGCTTCAGCCGCCGCGCAACCGTCTTATCCACAAAAAGGGGAAAATCTTTCATTATATGAAAGAGGCGTTTGAACTCTATTACATGGCCCATGTGCGGTACGGCCTGCCGATGCCGGAAATTTCTTTGTAGCAGGGCGCTAAATGGCCGACGGCCCGCGCTCGCCGGTGCGGACGCGGATCACATCCTCCAGATCGGTGACGAATATCTTGCCGTCTCCCACACGGCCGGCGCTTCCCGACTGCACAATGGCGGCGATCACCTCTTCCACCCGGTTGTCGTCGACGGCGATTTCAAGGCAGACCTTGGGGAGGCCCGCGGCGGAGGGGGCGGTGACGAAGAGGCCGGCCTTGCCCCCCTGTTTTCCCACCCCTTTCACTTCGCTGACGGTGAGGCCGCCGATGCCGATTTCGTTCAGCTTGTCTTTCACGTCGTCCAGCTTCAGCGGTTTTATGATGGCCTGTATTTTTTTCATGGAGTCCCCATGCGCTCCATATTAACGGCGGAAAAGAACTTTTCGCTATTAAATTTTGCGTGCAGCCGCTGGTCGCGGAAGGCGGTGATGCAGCGGACGATTTCCCCCAATATCCGGGGCGAGGGTTTCAGCCGCGCGGCGTCGCCGAACGCGGTGGCGGGTATCTTGCCCAGAAACTTGGCCGCCCCCGCCGAGAGCGGAATCAGCCCGCTGCTTTTATGCTTGCAGCGCGGACAGGTGAGGCCCCCCTTTTCGGCGTCGAACAGCGCCTGCGGCAATTCCGGCAGCGGGGCGCGGCAGGCGACGCAGCGGTCCAGCGTGGGAGTGTAGCCGAGGTGGCTTAAAAACTTCACGTCGAAAAAACGGATTATCCAGTCCAGCTCCGCCGCGCGCGTTTCTTTCATGATGAGGTTGAGCGTCGCTTCGGCGGCCATCCACGCCTTCGGGTTCGGATCCCCTTCGCGCAGTCCGGCTTCCATCAGCTCGGTCACATAGCAGGCGCGGGCATAGCGTTCCAAACCCTCCCCCGCGGCGGGGCGCATGTCTTTCATGTCCACGCTGGAGAGCTTGAAGAGGCTGGCATGTTCCCGCCCGAAGTAGACGATGTCGACGGTGTGGAACGGCTCCAGCCGCCCGGCGAAGCGGCTTTTGAGCTTGCGGCACCCCTTGGCGACGATGCGCACCTTGCCGTGCTTCTTGCCGAAAAAGCTGATGATCCGGTCGGCCTCGCCGAAATCGAAATGGCGCAGGGTTATCGCTTCGTCGTTGAAGAGCGGCACGGTCTATCCTTTATACTGGCGTTCGATTTCCTTGAGGAATTTTTCGTCCTTCGTCCAGTCTTTCCGGGTTTTCACGTTAAGCTCAAGGAAAAACTTCTTTCCAAAGCGCTGCTCCAGCTCTTCGCGCGCGGCCTGGCCGATCTGCTTTATCATCTGGCCCCCCTGGCCGATAACGATGCCGCGTTGCGAATCCCGTTCCACGTAGATGACGGCGCGCACGGCGTTCAGCTTTTCGTTGCGCTCCTTGTACTCTTCCACGATCACCGCGGATGAGTAGGGAATCTCCTTGTGGGTGTATTGGAAAAGCTTCTCGCGGATGATCTCCGCGGCGAGGAACCGCTCGTTTTGGTCGGTGAGCTGGTCTTCGGGGTACAGCATCGGCCCCTCCGGCAGATACGCCGCGATCCCCTGTTCCAGCGCCTCCACCCCTTCGCCGGTTTTTGCCGAGACGGGGTAAATATCCGCGATCCCCTCGTCCGCCAGCATCTGCATCACCGGCAGCAGCATTAATTTGTCCACGAGGTCTATTTTGTTGATGGCGGCGATGACCGGTTTGGCCGAGCCGGCCAGTTGCCGGGCGAGATGCAGGTCTTCGCGGGCCGACTTTTCGCGCGGATCGAAGATGACAAGCAGCATATCGGCCGATTCGGCGGCGTTTTTGGCGGCGGCCTGCATGATTTTATTCAGTTCTTTGGGGCTTTCGTGCAACCCCGGCGTATCGAGGAAAATTATCTGCGCCGACGGGGTGGTTTTCATGGCGGTGATCATGTCGCGGGTGGTCTGCGGTTTGTCGGTGACGATGGCCACCTTCTCGCCGCAGAAGCGGTTGAGCAGGGTGCTCTTGCCGGCGTTGGGGCGGCCCAGTATGCAGCAGTAGCCGGAGCGGTAGGCGGTCAAACGTTGTGTACGGATAAAGGTTGAGCGGCATTGAACCGCGGGGATGGGCAACAGCGTTTATTCTTCATAGACCCTCATTTTAAATGATTTTCGCGCAAAACGGCACGGATATAACATGATCCGCGCCGATATTGGTTCTATATGGCATTTTGGGTATATTGGACAAATTTAGTCCCATGACCACCCTGAAATGCCGGGAGAGCAGAAGCTTGCCCACAGGGCGATAAAGGGGGATAATATTTCCTGAACGGTTACATGGCGCAACAGGAAAAAAATTATGAACTATGAACCTTCCGACATTCCCCCCCACGAGTCGTGGAACGAATCCGAGCGGTGGCTTTGGGCGAAACTGTGCCGGGGCGAAGAGGCGGACTTCAACAAGGAGCCGGAATTCGGCACGACCGACACCGACGCCGGCTGGGATCCCCGGCGCGGGATAAGCCCGGCATTCCTGCTGGCCATCGCGCTGAACGACCCCTGGCGCGGCGCCATCAACAGCCGCGGCGTGCGCATCGTCGGCGCGTGGATACGCCAGCCGCTCAAGTTCACCGATAAGCCGCTGGATCACGAGCTGGCGCTGGAATTCTGCCGCTTCGACGCGCCCGTGGAGATGGGCGGCCTGCATACCGCGCATACCCTTTCGCTGTCACATTCCCGGTTCGCCGAAACGCTGGACATGGAAAAAATCAAGACGGCCAAGAGCGTACACCTGCGGGGCGCCACGTTCGGCGGCGAAGTGCGGATGCCCGACGCGCGGATCGGCGGCTCGCTGGACATGAAGGGCGCGCGCTTTCAGGGCGCGGTGGACATGGAAAAGATACATGTGGCCGGCAGTCTCCTCCTCGCCGGCGCGCTGTTCGAGGATGCGGCATTGCTGGCCGCCGCCCGCATCGCCGGAAAACTGAACCTTGCCGGCGCCCGGCTTTGCGGCGTGGACATGTCGCGCGCGCACATCGAAGGCGAGATGCGGCTGGGGCGCGAAAACGGTTTGCGCACCAGTTGGTGCAAGGACGCGCGCCTGCTGCTGGGCGACGCCTTCGCCGCCGCCATCGTGGACAGCCCGGACGCGTGGCCCGAACACCTCCACCTCGACGGATTCGTCTACGGTTCGATAACCGGCGACGCGGGAGGCGGCGCGATGGCCCAGCGCGAAGTGGCCTGGCTGAAGTGGTGGCTGCGCCGCCACCGCCCGTTCTCGCCGCAACCGTACAAACAGCTGGCGCAGGCGCTGGATAAGGCCGGTCTGCCGGACAAGGCGCGGGACATCCGCCACGCGGCAACGGAAGAAACCGGCCGTTTCAAGCTCTCCGAAATCAACGTGGGCTGACGGGGCATTCGTTGTCCGCGCCGGGAAATACGTTGGATGGATAACGCAACACCATTGGCACGAACGCTATTATAAACAGGAGGGAAACATGAAAAAGGAAATTCTGGCGGCAACTCTCGCGGCGGGTTTGGCGGCGGCGCCGATGGCCTTCGCCGACGCGGCGAAAGGGGAAGCGTTGTTCAACGACAAAGGAACCACGAAATGCCCGGTCTGCCACGCATTCGGAAAAAAAGTGGTGGGGCCGGACCTCACCGGCGCCGGCAAGACCCACACCAAGCCGTGGATTGTGAAATGGCTCACCGATACGCAAGGCAC
Source organism: Nitrospinota bacterium (assembly GCA_016217735.1). NCBI lineage: Bacteria > Pseudomonadati > Nitrospinota > Nitrospinota bacterium. The sequence continues at coordinate 12,167 of JACRGQ010000069.1, read as the reverse complement.
CTGGGCCGCGAACGACCCTGAAACCGCGGATCTGAAAAAGCGGATGAACAAGGAAACGAAACCGAAGCCGGCCCACATGACCCCGAAGCTCTCCGATGAGCAGGCGGGCGACATTGCCGACTTCCTCATGACCAAGTAGCCAATTACCAGCCCCGCTCCTGGTGGAGGAGCGGGGCGAACTAATTTTTGCCTCTTCTTTTATTGCTCGCGAATGGGATGGGTATGGATATGATACGGTGATTGTCATGTTGCAAGTTGCGGCAGTCCTCGTAATCACACTTGTTGCATATCTCGGTTACAACCGCCATGCCGCCGACAATCACATGGATGAACTTCAACGGCGATTGCGGATCGGCGATGCCGGAAAAGCATTTGATGAAAGCATGGTCGCCTCTTTGCCCGAAGCCGCGCGTAAATACTTTCTGCACGCCATACAACCCGGAACGCCGCTCGGTTCGTCGGTTCAACTAACCTCCACCGGCCATTTCCGCTTAAAACCCGAAGGGGAATGGCTACCCATGACAGCGGAGCAGGTCATCGCCTCCGGCAAGGGCTTTACATGGAAGGCATCCATAGGAACGGGGATTCTTCGCTTCTCGGGGGGAGATTTTCTTGATGATAATGCCGCTGGGATGCGGTTTTTTATGCTTGGCATTTTGCCAATCGTTAACGCCGGCGGCAAAAACATCGCAAGGTCGGCAACGGGGCGGCTGGCCATGGAATATGTCTGGTTGCCAAGCGCCCTGTTGCCCCATAACGGAGTGACATGGGAAAGCGAAGGGGATAATGCCGCTGCCGCAACATTCCAGATCGGCGGGGAGTCCGTCAAAATCCATATCACCGTCAAGGAAAATGGATCGCTGAATGACGTGACCTGCTTGCGGTGGAGCGATAAAACAAAAGACGGCGCATGGGGTTTTGTAATGTTCGGCGCCACGGTGGCGCATGAGGGAAGCTTTGGAGGCTACGCTGTTCCAACAGCGGTTACGGCGGGATGGCGCTTTAACGGCAATACGCGCTTCGAGTTTTTTCAGGCGGAAATCAAAAACGCCGAATACCGGTGACAGCCCGTTCTGAAACTGCCACGCCGCCGCGCGATTACGGATTTATCCGCGCGGCGGTACCGAGAAAACCGCCGCGCACAACCTGCTATTATGTGGCTGTTATGCTGGCAAAAACGGGGGCGCGGGCGGACGCACGATGACAATATTGCGCCTTGACGCGGAAGTGCAGTTCCTCAAGGGGGTGGGGCCGCGCCGCGCCGAACAGCTTGCGTGCCTCGGCATCACCACCGTGAAAGACCTCCTCTTCCACTTCCCCGTCCGCTATGAAGACCGCCGCAACGTCCGCCCCATCGCCTCGTTAAGCGAGGGGGAAACATTTACGGTCCGCGGCGTCATTCACGACATGCATGAAAAACGCCTGCGTTACGGCAAATGCCTTTTCCAGATGGGCATCCGCGACGCCACCGGCATTCTGCGCTGCGTCTGGTTCAACGTCCGCTCCGATTACCTCAAGAAAAAATACGCGGTGGGGCGGCACGTTGTCGCCACCGGAAGGGTGCATTTGGGAAAGACAGGGCACTCCTTTGAAATGCCGCATCCCGATGTCGTGGTGCTGGGCGAAGGGGAGGACGAAGCGACCGGCGGCATCCTGCCGGTCTATCCGCTGACCGGGGGGATTAACCAGGGAACGATGCGGAAGATCGTCGCCGCCGCGCTGGCCGGCGCGCCGCCGGTGACGGAGAACCTGCCGCCGGCGCTGCTGGAACGGCTGCACCTCCCGCCGCGTCACGAGGCGGTGCTCGGCATCCACCATCCCGCGCCCGACACCCCGCCGGAAAAACTGGCCGCCTGCCGCACCAAGGCCCACAAGCGGATGATCTTCGAAGAACTGTTCCTCATCGAATGCGCGATGGCCATACTGCGGAGCCGCAACACCGAGCGGGTGCGCGGAGTAACCATACCGGCCACGGACGAACAGCGCACGTCGGTCACCGCCCGGCTGCCGTTTGAGCTGACCCCCGATCAACAGTCGGTTCTGGGCGAAATCCTGGGCGACCTGCGCGGCGAACATCCGATGAACCGCCTGGTGCAAGGCGACGTGGGGTGCGGCAAAACGGTGGTGGCGGCGATAACGCTGACGCTTGCCGCGATGAGCGGTTTTCAGGGGGTGCTGATGGCCCCCACCGAAATTTTGGCCGAGCAGCATTTCAGCAACCTCACAAAAATGAAAGACGTTTTTCCGCTGCGGGTGGAACTGCTCACCAGCGGCACGAAGAAGAAGGAGGAAATACGCCGCCGCGCCGCCGAGGGGGAAACCGATCTGCTTATCGGCACCCACGCGCTTATCCAGCAGGGCGTCGCATTCAAAAACCTCGGCGTGGCGGTGATAGACGAACAGCACCGGTTTGGGGTCATGCAGCGCGCCGAACTGATGAAAAAGGGGGAGCGCCCCAACACGCTCATCATGACCGCCACCCCGATACCCCGCACGCTGGCCATGACGCTCTACGGCGACCTCGACGTGAGCACCATCCGCACCATGCCGAAAGGGCGGCAGGCGATAGCGACGAAAATCATCCGCCCGGCGGAAAAGGCCAAGGCGTACCTGCTCATCAACAACGAGGTGAAAAAGGGGCGGCAGGCGTACATCATCTACCCGCTGGTGGAAGAGAGCGAGAAGAGCGAGCTGAAGGCCGCCACCGTCATGTGGAAGGTTTTTCAGGAACAGGTTTTTCCCCACCTGCGGGTGGGGCTGGTGCACGGGCGGATGAAGCAGGATGAAAAGAACGATGTGATGCACCGTTTCATGCGGCGCGAGGTGGATGTCCTCGTTTCCACCACGGTGATAGAGGTCGGCATCGATCAGCCGAATGCCACCGTGATGATGATCGAGCACGCCGAGCGGTTCGGCCTGGCGCAACTGCATCAACTGCGGGGGCGGGTGGGGCGCGGCGCGGATAAAAGCAGTTGCCTGCTCGCCATCGAATATCCGCTGAGCGCGGTGGCGAAAGAGCGGCTGAAGGTGATGACGGAAAGCGGCGACGGTTTTGTCATCGCGGAAAAAGACATGGAACTGCGCGGCACCGGCGACCTGCTGGGTACCCGCCAGTCCGGGCTGCCGTCGCTGAAGATGGCGAACCTCGTCCGTGATTTCGAGATTCTCAAATTCGCGCGCAACGAGGCGTTCGAACTGGTGCGGCACGATCCGGAACTGCAAAAGCCGGAACACCGCGGCCTGCGGGCCGAGATGCAGCGCGACTGGCGCGAACGCTTCCAGCTCGTCGACGTGGGTTAGCAGGTTGTTGAAAAACCCCCGTGTCATTCTGAGCGTAGCGAAGAATCCCTTTCCGGAAAAAGATTCTTCGTCGCTTCGCTCCTCAGAATGACATGCATAGATAGTTTTTCAATACCCCGCTAGGGATTACGCGGCGGCGGCAATTTCTCCAGCATCTTTCCCACCGCGTCGGCGAAGAAAGCGGGACTTACGTCGTGCGCCTCCACGGCGTCATGCCAAAGCGTGGCGCCGTTCCGCCGGTCGATGAGATAAATCTCCGCCGTCGACTGCGTACGGACTTCCCCCTTTACATCAGTGCTGGCGCCGGCTGTCGCGGCGATGACGGCCACAAAAGCGGTGCCAATCGCCGCGGCGCGTGAGCCGCCGCTCGGTATACGTCCTGCGCAAATAACCGCCAGAATCGCGCCGCCGCCCTCTGCCACGTCAAGGTGGGCCGGATTGACGGTGGAAAGTTGTTTGCTCACTGAACCTGGCGTGGTATACAGGCTTTTGAAGAGCGGCCCGATATTGGCCCGCGCGGTATCCGGGATGGCGGGTTCCACCATGAAGGGGGGCTGAATCGCTTCCGGGGCCTCGATTTTTTTGCCCTCCATGTCCGTGACCGCGTATTTGTCTTTGGCGTCCAAACGCGCACCGGCGATGGTCACCACCGGCCCGGCGGTAGTGTATCCCTTGCGCGCCAGCGCGTCCGCCGCCGCGCTGCCCGCAAGCGTGGCAATGGCGCGGTTGTCCGGCATGGAAAAATCATCGCGCCCGATGGTGTTTTTGTTCACCACGGAGGCATCCACCACGATGCCGATACCCCCCGTGATGTCTTGCACGCCGGTGACATTGCCGGTGGCGGTGGCGCACGCCGCCATAACCAGGACGATAGAACATAGAACGAAGAAAAACCGTTTCATGACACCCCCTCCAATCTCTCCCACTCGATATATGCTACCACCGAATACCAATGGCGCAAGGGCATCGCGCAATTCCATATTTTATGGAAGTTTGGTATAATTGGCTGGCGATGGAGGTGGCTCAAGCGGGCCATTTGTGGGAAGTGGAAATATAGGCATGTGCTTTGGAGGAGTGCGTCATTATGGCTATGACCGATGTTGTTCATTCTTGTATTTCTAAAAAATATTTTTGGGGGAACCATTTTATGAAGAGGGCGTCAGCGTTTTTTATACTGCTCATGTTGTTTTCGGCCGCCGATTCCCGCGCCAAAAGCCAAAGCGTGTTAAACGGCGGCGAGCCAGTGAAAATCGCGGTGTTGGGAATGGGGGTGTACAACGTTGTCGCCTCCGGTGAAGGCGCGGGAGCGGTCTCAACTTTGGGACAGGAGGGCGAGGCCACCAAGGATGACAAAGCCATGGCCGAAGGGTTCGATTTCAAGGAAGTGGTCAAACACGCCCTTGCCCAATACAAAGAGAAACTTTCCGGCGTGCGGAAATGGCAGGTGGTTTCCGCCAAGGAACTCGGCAAGGACGATGCGATAGCGAAGTTCGCTCAGGCCGTGAATGACAGCGTGGGAAAAATCCCCGGCTCCGCAAGCCCGGAGCGGTATAAACGGTGGACGCAGGCCGACGACCTGCCGTTTGTTGAAGCGCAATTTGTGACTTGCATCACCTGCGATGAGTATCAAAAGGCCATTGTGGAAGCCGCCAAACAGTTCTGCGCCGACGCGGAGGTTGACGGGGTCTGGCTGCAATCCAACTATCTGGGCTACGGCACCAAAGGGGCGAGCAAATTCTTCAGCGCGTTGACCTTCGGTTCCGGCTCGGCAACGGCTATCGTCAACGTGGTGTATGTCCTGATCGATAAAGACGGACAGATTGTCTTAAGCAACGGCAAGACCGCCGACCAGTACCGGTCCGAAGAATCGTTCGGGATGGTTGGCGGATCCAAGGCGATCGACAAGGAAATGATGAAGTACCAGATGGACGCACTGTCGGTAAGCGCCAAAGAGGTTGCTAAAAAAGCGGCGGAATAGTTTTTCCCGCCCGTTTTTGACGGCGCCTTAGCCGCCGCGCCGCCGATGGAAGCCAGCTTCCGCGGCGGACGGCGGATTTACAGCGTGCGCGCGGCTTTGGGGATGTTTTTGGTGAGGACGCGGCAGCCGGTTTTTGTGATGTGTACCACGTCCTCTATCCGCACGCCGCCGAGGCCGGGTATGTAAACGCCCGGCTCAATCGTGAAGACCATCCCCTCCCGCGCGGTCTCGGCGCTGCGCCAACTGACGCCGGGGGCTTCGTGGATATCCAGCCCGACGCCATGCCCGGTGCCGTGGCCGAAATATTTGCCGTACCCTTTCGCCTCGATAAAATCGCGGGCCGCCGCGTCGATTTCCTTCAGCGGCACGCCGGGGGCCGCTTTGGCTATCGCCCGCTGGTTGGCCTCCAACACGATGTCGAAAATCTCCATCAGCTTCGGTTTCGGTTTTCCCAGAAAAAGCGTGCGGGTGTTGTCGCTGTGATACCCGTCCAGCACCCAGCCCCAATCGACGATGACAACCTCCCCTTTTTTCATTTTCTTGCCGCCGGCCACGCCGTGCGGCAGCGCCGCGCGGGGGCCGCTGGCGATGATGAAATCGAAGGCGGCCTTTTCCCCGCCGCATAACCGCAGGCGGTATTCCAGATCCGCCGCCGCTTCCCGCTCGCGCCGGCCCGGAACCAGCACCTTGCCGATATCCTTAAACACCGTGGCAAGGTATCCGAAATTTTTCTCCAGCGCCGCTATCTCCGCTCCGTCCTTTATCATTCGCAGTTTTTCAACCGCGTCGCACGGAATCCATTTGCCGGGGGCGGCTTTCCGCATTTTTGCCATCGCCGCCACCGTCACGTCGCCGCTCTCGAAACCGGTTTTTTTCGCGCGCAGTTCTTTCAGCTTTTCCGCCGCCGCTTCCGGCAGCGGCTTTGCGGCGATGACGCGCGCCATCGAGCGCACCTCCACCTTCGCCTGCGATGCGTAGCGGAAATCGGTGAAGAAGAAATTGCCCTTGGGGGAGATCACGCACGCGCCCGCCGTGCCGCTGTAGCCGGTGAGCCAGCGGACGTTTTTCAGGTTCAGCGTCACCAGCGCGTCCAGCCCCAGCGCGTCCAGCCGCGCGAGAAGGAGGCGCGCCCGCGCCTTGTGGAAAGCGGTCACCGCCGCGCGCCCGGCTCTTCGCCGCGGCCGATCACGCGGTTGGCCGCCTCCAGCGCGAAGTAGTACCCTTCCACGCCGAACCCGGCGATCAGCCCCGCCGCGATATCGGAAAGAAAACTCTTCTGGCGGAACTCCTCGCGCGCGTAAATATTCGAGATATGCACTTCGATGAACGGCACCCGCACCGCGGCCAGCGCGTCGCGCAGGGCGATGCTGGTGTGCGTGTACGCGCCGGGATTGATGATGATAAGGTCGACCGCCGCGCGCGCCGCCTGTATCTTGTCCACCAGCACCCCTTCGTGGTTGGACTGGAATATCTCCAGCGAAATCCCCAGCTCCTTCGCCATGTGCGTCAGCTTGGCGCACATATCGTCGTAGGAAACCGCCCCGTAAACGTCTTTTTCGCGGGTGCCGAGCATGTTGATATTCGGCCCGTTGACGATCAAAACTTTTTTGCCCACCGCATCACCCCTTCACCATCATTTTGTTGGCGTTGCCCAGCCACCGTTCCAGCTTGTCCAGCGCCTCCCGGCGGCCGTCGTCGGGACGTTCCCGCTCCTCGCGGTAGTCCCTGTCGCTCTTTTCCTTTTCTATCGCGCCACGCAGCTCGTCGTGCAGTTTTTTGGCCGGCTCGTGATCCGGCCAGAGCCGCCGTATCTCGTCCAGCAGCGCCAGCCCCCGGGCCGGCTCGCCGGTCTCCAGATACAGCCGCGCCAGCAGCTTGCGGGCCAGCACGTTTTGCGCGTTGTTCCGCAGCGCGTAGCCGAGGCTCTGCTTCGCCTCCGTCAGGCGTCCCAGGGCCATCAGCGCGCGCCCTTTCTGCACGTGGGCGGCATTCAGCGCCGGATGCCACTGGATCCCCCGGTTCAGCACGTCGAGCGCCATCTTCGCCCGTCCCGCGCGGATGCAGGTGTCGGCCATCGAGACGAACGCATGGGAGCGGGGATTTTCCATCATCATCCGGGCGTATTCCCGGATGACGGCATCGCGCCTCCCCCCGCTTTTCCCGTTCTTCGTCACGCATTAAATTTACCATAATCCGCGCGCGGGGCGGCGGATAGCCGTACAATTATTCCATGCAGCGCACCATTGCCATCATAGGCCGCCACGCGCGCCCTTTTGCGGAGAACGCGCACGCGCACGGCTGGCGCGTCTTTGCCGCCGACGGGTTCAACGATTGGGATGCCGCGCGCTTCGCCGCGCCGCTGACGCCGGGAGGGTTCGGGGAAACGCCGGAGGCGTTTTTGCGCGCGTGGGAAACCGCGCCGGAGCCGCTGCTCTTCTGCGCCCCCATCGAGGCGGCTCCGGCAATGCTGGCGGAGGCGGCGCGGAACAAGAGGGTGCTCAACGCGCCGGCCCACGCGGTGGCGGCGGCGCGGGACATTTCCTTTTTGCAAAAAGTGGCCTGCAACGGGGTCCGATTCCCGGCTGTTTCATTTCTTTCAATTCCTTCCCATCCGCCAGAAACTCCGTGGATAATCAAATCCGCCAAGTCCGCCGGGGGAACCGGCATCCGGCCCGGCGATGGTATTTTGGGACGGGACGAATACCGCCAAAAAGTCGTCCACGGAGAAAGCATCGGCGCGCTCTTTTTTTCCGCCGCGGGGCGCTGCGTTTTTTTGGGGGCGTCGCTCCACATCAACCACGGCTTTTTGTACGGCGGCGGGATATTTCCCGCGCCGCTGAACCCGGACGTGGCGCACATCCTCGAACAATTCGGCGCGCGCGTGACCGCCGAAAGCGGCATGGCCGGGTGGTGGGGGGCCGACTTCATCCTCAACGATGAAGCGTTGTGGCTTTTGGAGATCAACCCGCGCCCCACCGCCACCGCCGCGCTTTTCGGAAAACTGCGCGGCGTCGATCTGGTCGCGGCGCAGATGGCACCGGATGTTTTTAGCCCCCTTCCCCAAAACAGCGGTCCCGGCGTGATGGGGAACATGGTTCTTTACGCGGAGGACGATTTCACGTTTCGCGGAAGCGCGGAGTGGTTCGAAAAAAACGCGCGGGACATCCCGCATGAGGGACGCGCGATGAAAAAAGGGGAGCCGGTGCTGACGCTTCACGCGACGGCGGCCACCGCGCCGGAATGCCGCGCGGCGCTTGAAAAGGAGGCGCTGGCCGCGCGCGCCGCATTTTTCCCGGGGCGGTCGCCATTTTTAATTAAAGCAACGTATTTTTAAAAACCGCGAAGAATGGATAGGTGTCCGCTTATGAGCAGCACAAGCAAGCCTAATGCAAAGTTCACCTTGACCAGGTTGATGGACAATTTTTGCAGAGACTTCTTTTCGGTATCGGCTGTTGTTCGCATAATCTTAGAACCCAAGACCAGTCCCCTGTAGAAATGAACCGCAACCATGCCGAAAACCAAAATGGACTTCACCGTCAAAGCCGAAGACCAGTTGTTTTCAAGGAAGGCAACGCCTGAATATTGCCTGCTCAGCCCCGCCAATACCGCCCCGGTTATAACCAAAGTGACAATGCTCAAGTTTGCCGCCGGAGTGAACCTCTTTGAAATATCCCCCATGAGCTTGCCTGACTCCGCACCGAGAACGTGCCTGGATGACTGCATGGCAAAAAAAAGGATGAAGATAATCCCTCCGATCCAAAGCGCTGTTGCAATAAGATGTGCCCAGTAGCACGTTATCAATATCAGCTCTTTCATCCCGCCCTCCCGCATTTTGAGATTCAGGCGGCGGACTGTTTCATGCAACCCGCCACCCCGATGCCGCCTATTTTGTCTTCATAGGCGGGAAGCAACCGCAACCACAGGAACTCTTTGTCCGGGTCTTGAGTTCAGGCTTCTTCACTTCGGACTTTTCTTTGGTGTCTTTTGCCATGTTATCACCTCCTTTCTGCATCAGAATATGCGTATCAACTTAATTAGTTATGAAAAAAATATCAGCCTTTCTTTGCCTTCATGGCTCCCTCCACAACCGCTTGCCGCCCCAGACAGCCGCAGGTGCAGATGCGGTTAAGTCTCTGGCGGCATTTTTCAAGGGTATCCCGGTTCAAGGAATAATATATCCAATATCCCCGCCTCTCGTTTTTTACGAGGCTGGCACCCTTGAGTACCCGCAAATGTTGGGATACCGCGGACTGCGTTATCCTTAACGTCTTAGCCAGGGCATTAACGCTCATGGCCTCTTTTTTCAGCAGTTCGATAATCTCTATCCTTTTATCAACAGAGAATATTTTGAATAGTTCCGACGCTTCCTTCATGTTAGTCCCCATAACCATATAAGTTACTGCTAACATACTTTATCAAACAGCCCCCTGTCAATCATTCTTCTTTTCCCTCCATCAGCGGCATTTCGCCCATATCAAGGCGCCACTACCCGACAGGCTAAAAAATGTCCGCTTTTGGGGAAATAGTGTTAGAATTTCCGCTTCCTGCGGAGAGGTGGCCGAGAGGCCGAAGGCGCAGGTTTGCTAAACCTGTGAACGGGTAACTGTTCCGGGGGTTCGAATCCCCCCCTCTCCGCCATAATAAAAACGCTCCCCGGCGGGGAGCTTTTTTATTATGGGCCGGTAAGGAATGGGGGGATTCGAAAAGGAAACATCCGTACGCGACCGGTTAGGGAGCGTAATTGCACGTGATGTGCAATTAGGATGTTTCCGCGGGGTCGCGCGAGTGCGTGCTGGACGCACGCACGAGTGTGACCGAATCCCCATCCTTTGCTTGAAGCCCACATCCGTGCCCGACCGATGAGGGAGGGCAAACGCGCGTGATGCGCGGGTTAGGAAGCTGGCCGCCCGATGTGCCGGAGCGTGACGCGACGGCAATCGAAGGCGCAATTCCCCCCACCGCTTTTCTTTTTCCTTCGCCATGATGCATAGGCACATGAGGGCTTCCTTAAGGCTTGTCCCTCTCCGCACCTTCTTTCCCCCGCCAGCAAGTGGCGGCGATCTTTGGCAGTGCCTCAAGCGGTTAAACCCCACCCGCGCCGGGCGGATACACGGCGCGTCCTCCCCTTATCGCACACGGCGAAGGGGAGGACACAGCTTCAAGCTGGCCATCAAGTTGAAAACGGCGGGCTGACCGGCCCTAAGTGCCATGACGCACTCTCCGCACACCATTGACGCCATGTGGCTTTAATGCTACATTCAACGGGTGGAGCCGCAATACAATATCCAACTGTATGCCGCTGATGATGGGAAAATTCCCATCATGGAATGGTTGCGTGGATTAAAGGATGTCCGGGGAAGAGCGGCGGTGCGAAACCGCGTTGGCCGTTTAGAGTTGGGGCACTTTGGCGATTGCAGGCATATTGAAGGATCGGTGTGGGAGCTAAAAATTGCCCTTGGCCCCGGATACCGCGTGTACTATGCCCGTGCGGGCAAAAAGGTGGTGCTTTTGCTTTGTGGTGGAGACAAGCGAACACAGGCGAAGGACATCGAGAAAGCGGTTAAATACTGGTTTATTTACAGGAGCAAGCATAATGCCTAAGAAAAAGAAAAGAATCCCGCCGGCAATAAGCTGGCATGATGAGCTGATAAAAGACCTCAAAAAACCGGCAGAGGCGGAAGCGTATCTTTGCGCCGCGCTGGAAGACGGGGAATGCCCGGAGGTTTTTCTGCTTGCGCTTCGGCATGTGGCGGAGGCGCATGGCTTTGGCATGTCCAAGCTGGCGGCAAAGACAAAGCTGAACCGCGAGAACCTCTACCGGATGCTTTCAAAAAAGGGCAACCCGAAGATAGAGAATATTTCGGCAGTGCTGGGCGCGCTGGGCTTCAAGCTGACCATCAAGCTGAAAAAGGCGGGCTGACAACAGCCGCCTCTTTTCAGTTGGAGATATTTTTCACGAGCGCCCGGTAGCGTCCGGCGGTTATTTTCACCTTTGGATTGAACTTATCCCCGGCGACTTCCAGATCATAACGGGATTGCAGGTTCATCCAGAATTCCGGCTCAATGCCGAAAAACCTGCCAAGACGGATGGCGGTATCGCCGGTGATGGCGCGTTTGCCCAAAATAACCTCGTTAATGCGGCGGGGCGACATTCCCGTTTCCCGCGCCAAAAGGTTCTGGCTTATATTCATCGGATCCAAAAACCCCTCAAGGAGTATTTCGCCGGGGTGTATCGGTTTCATCTTCGCCATATCGAGCCTCCACAGTTAATGATAATCGGCAATCTCGACTTCATGGGCATTTCCTTCATGCCGGTGGCCGGAAAAGGGGGGTTAAAAAGTAAGAGAAAGCCCATCGCCGCATACTGGTGTTTGTGTTGTGAACGCCTTTTAACGCGCGGAGCAATTACTCATCGTGAGCGCCCAGTCTGTGTGTTTTAAATGCTGCCGGTCTTTTGGTTATTGAAACCGATACTGGGTTACCAAAAGAGTCTTTTGAGGCGGTCGTTTTCACCTTGCCAGTGAATATTCCGATGAACAGCATTCCCAACGAAACGACGACAACCAAGGCAATTAGACCGCCCATAATTGCCGCCAGAGTTCCTACCATCCCAACATTAATAGTCATTTGTTACTCCTCATTCAGTGGAAAACCATCAACCGGCATTTCCCAGATGACCTCTCGTGATGCCACCCCCGTGAAAATATGTTATGCGGAAAGGTAAAATGTGTCAAGCAAACCAAGCGCAAATGTTGCGAGCACATTAACCGTCCGGTGTAGGAGCACATTACCTGTCCGGTTATATAAAACGTCCATGGAGGCGTTTTATGAGAAAGACGATGTTCGGGCAGGAGGTGTTACTCATGCGATTTCAAGAAGCGCATAGCGG